>CAINOM010000396.1 GCA_903851455.1 uncultured Bacteroidota bacterium
AACACAAGGCCTCCCTCTTTGGTGAAGAACAACATGGCCAGCATTAAGCCTGTGAGCAGCAGGAGATCCCGCGAATAAAAATACAGGCTCAGGAAGGCCAGCATAGTGACCAGTACTTCCGGCAACAGGAAGGAAGATTGCACAAAAAACAGTACGTCAGCGCCAACAAGCAACAGGGCGAGTATCGCCACCCGCTTACCGAATAACCGAAGGCAGCACTCATACAAAGCAATGAGAAATACCACTGACAGGAATAATGGGAAAGCATGAACGGCTATATTTGAATGACCAAAGCATCTTATCCAAATTGCGCCGAGGAAGTGAAAAAACAACGGATGCCCTCTTGAATAAGAATCCGGTATGGAGCCCGGCATAAGGCTGGGGCCATTTAGCGCCATTGTCTTGACCGCGGGTGCGTAGACCCATGCTTCATCGCAGTAAAAAGGAAAGTTGAGCTGTGGTATCTTGAAGCAGACAAATGCGATCAAGCCAAGTAATAATACCCACCTTGTCCTTAAAAAAGAAGATAGTTTGTCCTGCATGTGCAAATGTAAATATTAGCGAGTAAATAATGTTAAGCATTGAGGTATGGGGAAGTACGCAGACCAGTGAACAAAATTGGTTCTTAATGATCCCTGGAATTTCAAATCTTCGCAATTCCGTCTACATTCAACCACTATCGTGGTTGCTACATTCCCGTCTTTATTTCCCCGGCTTCGTCCGGGGCTATTCACAGTTAAGCCTTCCAGGCTTATTGTCGCAAACTTATTTCGCTAATCTGTATGCAAAATTTGAATTGCAAACAATGGTGAGCGATCCTATCCTGCGCCATAATGATCACATCACGGGTAAAACTTCTTATAAACCGAAGTCATGCCAGTGGTGACATCTGAAAGCGAACCGATCAGGACATACAAGCGAAAGCTGTAATCGCCGGCGGGCGTGTCGTATCTGCGGAAAACCGCGTTCCACTTCATGGTATGCTGCGAGGCAAAACTAAACCGGCCATAGCCTAAACCGGAAAACGCAGCCTGCGGAAGATCAGGGCTATAAATACCCATAGCATATTGCGAGTCAACGGTAGACAAGACCACGGGAATGTGCTGCTCGCCGGGGCCTGCCGACAGTGGCATCAGCGACCTGGAGGCGGGATCGAATGTCCAAAAGGCGGAAAAATCCCGGGTGAGGTAGCCGGTAAGACTTTCGAAGGTGGCAGCGGTATGATGCTCAGGAACATGAAACGTAACGAGGTACTCGATGGCATTTGAAATTCCGGAAAAGCCAATGGTAACGCGCTTGGTGAGCGTATGGTCAGAGAGATCGGTTGTGTTTTGAGCTACTTTGATGCTGGTATCCGTGCCGCAGCCGGCGGGATAAGGCTGATTGATCCGGGTCCAGAAAGCCATTTGGGTGATAGCCGTTAAGACGTTGCCATTGGCATTAAAAGACAATAGTTTGCTTGTAGAGGTATCTCCCGCGCCGTCAGCTTCAGACCCCGCTTCGGTGGGGTTGTAACATTCGCCCAGGCCATCGAAACTAACTGCGGATTGGAGCTCGCGGCCGTGATCGTCCTGGTTGATAAATTCCTTTCCGTTCCAACTTACTGAGCAGACGGCACCTGCAAAACGAGGTGAAGCGGAGACTGTAAGCGTATGACCGAG
>CAINOM010000397.1 GCA_903851455.1 uncultured Bacteroidota bacterium
CACTATTCATGTTCTGACCGTCTATCACAGTAAAAGGTTACTAAAACGCGCCAGCATCAAGCGAATCAGTCGACATTAAGCTGTCCAGCGTGGGTTCGCCCGCACGAGCACTATCCTTTGCTAAACGCGTTCAAAATATCGTACTTCGTCAATATACTGTACTGGCCGCTTTCGTCGCGGGTAAGCACTGCGCCATTGTCTTTGTTGATATAATGAGTAAGACGCTCCAGAGCTGTATCCATGTCAACGACCGGTAATGGCTTATCCATGACATCGGCAACGAGCTGATCTCTCACATCGGCCTCTTCTATCAGCTTCTTGAACAGGCTGGCTTGTGATACGCTGCCGGTCAACTCCAGGTCTTTCATTACCGGGATATGCTCGATGTCGTATTTCTTCATCAAGGTGAGTGCATCGATCACTTTGCTGCCTTCATCAATTGTTACCAATCTCCTGCGGCCGAGGCCACCAATAAGATCGCGCACTGTGCTTACTTCCAGGAAGCCACGATCCAGCATCCATTCATCGTTGTATACCTTGGCTACATAGCGGCTGCCATGATCGTGGAATATCACCACGACAAGGTCATCTTTTTTCAGCTTGTCCTTCAATTGACGGAGGCCCGCAACTACAGAGCCAGCTGAATAACCTACAAATATGCCCTCTTCGCGCGTGATGCGGCGGGCCATTAAGGCGCCGTCTTTATCCGTTACTTTTTCAAAATGGTCGAGCGCAGTACGATCGTAATTCTCTGGCAAAAAGTCCTCGCCAAAGCCTTCGGATACGTAGGGATGCACTTCGCCCATGTCCAATTCGCCCGTATCAAACCATTTTTTCAGCAGGCTGCCGTAGGTGTCTATGGCCCATACCTGGATATTGGGGTTCTTTTCCTTGAGGTATTTTCCTGTGCCTACAATAGTACCACCGGTGCCGGCAGCGACAACGAGGTGTGTTACTTTTCCTTCTGTCTGTTCCCATATTTCGGGGCCGGTCTGCTCGTAGTGCGCCTGGCGGTTCGCGAGGTTGTCGTACTGGTTTACATACCATGAATTAGGTATCTCCTTTTGCAGGCGGCGCGCTACCTGGTAGTAGCTGCGCGGGTCTTCCGGATCTACGTTTGTAGGGCAAACGATCACCTCAGCGCCATGCGCTTTTAGGATATCTGCCTTTTCCTTGCTTTGCTTGTCAGTAGTTGCGAATATGCATCTGTAGCCCTTGATGATAGCCGCCAGTGCAAGACCCATACCTGTATTGCCGCTGGTGCCTTCTATGATGGTGCCGCCGGGCTTTATTTTACCTTCTTTTTCTGCAACTTCCAGCATCTTCAATGCCATGCGATCCTTAATGCTGTTGCCGGGATTGAAGGTCTCTACTTTAGCATATACTTTGCAGGGGAGATCAGCCACAACCCGGTTGAGGCGTACTAAGGGTGTATTACCAATTGTCTGGAGGATATTATCGTAAACGCGTTGCGGCATAAATTCAGGTTTTTAAAACTTGGCGCGAAGGTAAAAATATTTAGGGAGAGTGGAGTATATAATGGCCAGTCAATTGGGTGCATTTCAGTTCTTTGCAAGGAACGCTACAATCAACCATTATCGTGGTTGTGCACTTTTAGCTTCTCTATTCCCCGGATTTCATCCGGGGCTATTCACATTTAAGCCCTAATGGGCTTCCTGGGAATGAAATACACCCTCAAATTCGATGTAAAGTCAATTTGCTCACTATGCGATAAAATAAATATGTTCAATTTTATACGAAAGAGCGCAATGCATTGATTTCTTATGTATTTTTGAGGAATGATACAAAATATACGACCATGATCTATTCATCTGAATTAATAAAAGGCACGCTTAAGACAATTGTATTAAAGATGCTGGAAGATAACAGCCGCATGTATGGCTATGAAATGACCCAAAGGGTAAAAGAGCTGACGCTTGAAGTTGAAAAAGGCCAGGTATTCGGGCTTCTCGGCCCCAATGGAAGTGGCAAAACCACGACACTCAGCAAGATCCTTGATCTGATCAAAGCAAACAGT
The DNA here is from genome assembly GCA_903851455.1 of uncultured Bacteroidota bacterium. GTDB lineage: Bacteria > Bacteroidota > Bacteroidia > Chitinophagales > Chitinophagaceae > Nemorincola. The sequence continues at coordinate 2,039 of CAINOM010000397.1, forward strand.
GGCAGTTTTCAATGGTTTGGCAAGACCCCGGGCAAAGAAAGCCGTAAAAGGATCGGGAGCGTAATTGAAAGTCCAAATTTTTTCCCTTACCTGAGCCCGGTCATCAACCTGAAGATTGTGGCGGATATCAAAGATATTGGTTATGAAGACATCGACCGGGTACTGAACCTTACCGGATTGTTTGAACGCCGGAATACCCGGTTTAAAACTTTCTCCTTTGGCATGAAACAGCGGCTTGCTGTTGCTTCCGCATTGCTTGGCAATCCTGATGTACTGATCCTCGATGAGCCGACAAACG
>CAINOM010000398.1 GCA_903851455.1 uncultured Bacteroidota bacterium
ACGACATCAAATGGGAAGCCTTTGGTCACTGGCGGCATGCTGTACTTTAACGCGACCTCAAACGGGGAACAGCTCACGGTGAATAAAGACAACCCTGTTCATTTTGAAGTACCCACCAAAAATAAAGTGCCCGGAATGATGGCCTACAAGGGTGTTCGCGATTCAAACGGGAATATGAACTGGACCGACCCGAAGGAACTCGATAAATACCTGGTGACCGTAGATCTGAACCTGCTTGATTTTCTGCCGGAGCATTTTGAAGCGGGCGTGGAGCAAGGCATGCCGTATAAGAACCACAAAACTGCAACACCAGAGTTAGTGGATAGTCTCTACTACCTGCTGTCTGTGATGGACGGGAGCGAATTGCTAAAAGGGTTTGTATCTACCAACTACAACGAAGCCTACTACAATAACAACAAAAAAGTAGTAAATGGAAAATATACCGACGACTCTTATAAAGTGAATGCTCCGGACACCGGCCAAACCGACTCGACCAGCACACGACACGCGAACAAGCCGGGTATAGACCCCGCGATGATCAAAGTAATAAAATCCGAAAAATACCAGAATACGCTGATCGCAACACGGGAATTTGAAGCCAGGCTCAAAGTGATGTTCCAGACCTGTAATGCCAGTGTTCTGGAGATATACATAAAGCACCTTGATAAGAATCTTTATGAATTGGACAGCATGGCTGTGCAGGAAATAAAACAAACTGAATGGCCTGCTGGCGGCGAATACCACAAAGACCACGTCCTCCAGCCATTTGAAGACTTCGCCGGCCAACGACTCACCAACGTAAAGGATGCAGGTAAGTACGCGGCTTTGCTCAAAGGCTATTATGATGAGCGATTATTGCAGATAAGAAAAGACCTCGAAACAGCAAAAGCACAAATGGCGGTGGTCCTTGATAAGAAAAATGCAGAGGCAGAAAATCTTACGGCGGCATACAAAGACCTGTTGTGGAAGAGAGAAAAATACCGGATGGAAACCTATGGTTTTAACTGGACAGAGACCGGCTGGATAAATATAGATAACGGCACGATACCAAAAACATGGGGGCCTCAGCCACTCAGCATAACCGTCGACAACGGAAAACAATTCGACCGCGTATATACCTACATCGTTTACCAGAATATAAAAAGCCTGTACCGTCTGAATACTACTGACAATGTCGTATTCAATGGAGGAAACGATGCAGACAACAGTGTACTGATGCCAAAATCCAGCCCGGCAATACTAGTAGGCATCGGCTACAAAAATGAAGTACCATCAATAAACATTAAACAGATCGTCACCGGCTCTGATGCACACTACGCTATGACCTTAACAGCTACAACGATGGATGGGCTGAAAAAAGCGATCGCGCCTTATGAGCAGGAGTACCTTACAGAAAACAGCATAAGTGAAGACCTGTATTATATGGTCAAACTATTCGAGGAGCAAAATCGCCAAAAGTCACTCATGAACGAGGCCGCGTTCCTTTCTGAATTATGGGGTTTTGCCTACCCATGCGGCAAAATACCGGCAGCGGACGTAAAGCAATAGGCAACAAACTAAATTACTATGCACTGGAAGTGCATAGGTTCATGTATGCCGGAATAAATTCCTACTCCAGGATCAAATTTTCAGCGTTCGGATTGCTTTCATCT
>CAINOM010000399.1 GCA_903851455.1 uncultured Bacteroidota bacterium
CTCAATTATATGCACAGCGCCTGCTTCGACTATCCATTGCAAAAGTGGTTTGATTTTAAGGTGCCGAAGACAAGCGTGGCGGCCGACTACATTCCAGGCATTCTGAACGAGGAGGAGATCCCGGCATGGAATCCGAATGCGAAGATCGTATGGTTGGGTAAAGATCCCGGGGTTGAGGTGGTCACGAAGTCTAAGAAGGGTAACACATGGGAACTGGCGTCGCTCACCTTCAACAGTACCCGTGAGGTGTTGAATATTAAAGTAGACGTTGCACAGGGGAAATGGCTGGCAGGCATGCTTCAGGAATTGTCTGTTGACCAGGTAAAAGTAAAAACACTGAAGGAAGTGAAAGATAGCTATGAAGCCGCGGGCCTTGAAGACTTTGAATTATTCTGGGACAATAAACCTGTTAACGGGCTATATAAAGTTGGGTTACTAAGGTTGTAGTTTCTCAATACTCCTTCACCCAGAGTTTCAGCAGATTATTGTAGTGTGTCTCGCGCAGCCGGTAACATCCCGGTATTTCAGCTATCGATTGCCAATAGGTTGCTAGTCTCGTACCCACCGGCATTTTCTTCAACTGTATCAGCAGGTGGTTAGTGTATAGTTCATAAAGTTCTGCCGACCTGTCCACCTGTTCATCCAGCGAATCCGAAAGCACAATATTTTCATGAAAGGAATTGTAGAAATATATTCCGGTGTATTCGGAGATATCCATTTCCAGGAAGTTGCAATGCAGCAGTGTCACATTGTCCAGCCCGAATTGCTTGATCACCTTATTGCCTACGGTTACAAAATTTTTTCTTTGCTCTATGCCTGTGTATGTGCCATTGTTGAAGAACCCACCCGTAATGCAGAATTTCCCTACGCCCGCACCAATGTCAACGATCCTCGCACCCATACTTGAATTCAGAAATCGCGATGCAGTGATCGCCACATTTATCGGCGTCCAGTGAATGGTTGACAGCTTTTGAACGTAGACCGGGAAAAGGTTATCAAAAGCTGCGTCTGAGAAAAAGTAATTTTGAGGCTGGGTCAAATACATTGGCAATGAGGTATTTAGGTGCAAAAATACCGTATCTTCATGACTAACTTTAATGCAAATAATTGATATAATCAATGGCTCCGGTCTTACGTATAAGTCGTATAGGGTTGGCACGGTTGGCCGCGTTAGGTTTGTTTGCCATCATCTCGTTTGTGTTTTATTCCTCATGTAATAGATTTTGGACCAAAAAAAAGAGGGGCTACTATAGCATGGCTGCAGCCACCAATCCCGGAACATGCAATTTTGAAGGGAAGATAATGGAGGTAATTGAGCCGGAAAGAAGTGACTCCGGTACCGCTTACGGCCAATACCCTTGCAGAGCAAAAGTGAAATTGTTACGGGTATTTGGTTGCGCATCCGCTGTTTCAGTACCGTTGCCCGAAGACGGCATAGTGGAGATGAGGTTCGCATACACACTGCACGACACAAACATATTCCCCGGCATGAAAACGCATTTCCCGGGTTTAAAAAAGGGAAATATATTCCTTGCAACAGCGATGCAGCACATCGCCACCGGTGCAGGAAACGAATTTGTTGTCTACGACTACGAAAAAGAGTGAATAAAACGGCTTGCGTACAGTTTCTGCCAAAAGCAGTATCTTTATTAATATCAGTTCTGGTTATGAAAAAGTCATTATTCCCGGTTATCGGTTTGTTTATCGTTGCGGCATTTTATATGCTTACAGCAGCCAATAGTTTTTCTTTGCGCGAATCACGCGAAAAGCCGCAGGCGGATGGCGATGATGACGCAGGCGCAGTAGCTTACGAGATCGGTCTGCTGCATGACCCGGCAACCGGCCAGATACCTCCTCATATGCGTGTGCGTGAACTCGCGTTCGCAGCAGGCCTTCCGAATGATATTGGCCTGGTGCACTTCGGCGCTTCATCAAGGACCACAACCTCTACTGCCTGGCAGGCAAGGGGACCATGGAATGTTGGTGGCAAGACCCGTGCGTTTGGCGTGGATGTTGCCAATGAAAACAACCTGATCGCCGGAACTACATCCGGTTGCATGTGGCGGTCTACCGACCAGGGCCTTACGTGGCACACCACTACACCAGTCAACACCTATCAGGGTGCCAGCTGCCTTACACAGGATAAACGCCCCGGACATACTAATATATGGTACTATGCATCCGGGGAAGACTATAATTCCGCTTCTGCTACAGGGGCATACTATTATGGAAATGGCGTGTATAAGTCGGTAGACAGCGGTGAAACGTGGACCGCGCTTTCCTCCACTATGACATCGGGCATAAATAGCTTTGATATCTGGAGCGACCTGGTATGGAATATTGTTGCCAACCCGGCAGATATGGTTAATGATGTGGTGTTTGCCGCCGCTTATGCGGGTATCTACCGCAGCGCAGATGGCGGAACCACCTGGACCATGGTCAAGGGCGCTTCAGGCACCTATGTATCGGATTTTACCGATGCCGCGATCACAAGCACCGGAGTGCTGTATGTTACCTTGAGCAGTGGTGGTCCGCAACACGGTATTTATCGGTCCACAGACGGGGTGACGTTTACAAATATTACACCTGCCGGTTTCCCCGCGGTTTACAACCGTGTAAAGATCGGCATCAATCCTACCGATGAATCACAGGTATATTTTATAGCCAACACACCCGGCTCAGGTTCCCCAGATACAAGCTATTTGGGTGCCATAGAATGGAACAGTTTATGGAAGTACAAGTATTTGTCGGGAGACGGCAGCGGGGCAGGAGGAGCATGGAATAATTACTCAGCCAGTCTTCCGTCCAACGGCGGCTTCTTTAATTCTTACAATACCCAGGGCTCTTACGATATGGTGGTGAAAGTGAAACCAGGAGATTCAAATATGGTTTTCATCGGCGGTACAAACTTATTCCGTTCTACATCGGGCTTTGCCGATTCTACACACACGACTTTTATAGGTGGTTATGTGCAGAATGCCGGATTGCCGGTGGTTAATGAATACCCTAATCATCACCCGGATCAGCATGACCTTGTTTTCTTGCCGAGCAATCCTGATAAAATGTTCTCTGCGAATGATGGCGGTATGTACATTACAAATGACAATACTGCAGCCAACGTTGCATGGACTTCGCTGGACAATGGCTACCTCTCCACAATGTTTTATACCTGCGCCATCGATCATGCTACAACCGATGATGTAGTTATCGGGGGCGCACAGGACAACGGCAGCTGGTACACTAACTCGGCCGCGCTGACTACACCATGGGTTACGCCAAGAAATGCCGATGGTTCATTTTGCGCAGTGGCAGACAGCGGAAAAGCATTTTACTTCAGTATCCAGAGTGGTAAGATGATGCGTGCAAAATTGAATGCATCCGGCGGCGTAGACAGCTTCGCACGGATAGACCCTATCGGGGGGCATGGCTACTTATTCGTAAATCCTTATATTCTCGATCCGATCGATAACAATGTCATGTACCTCGGCGCCGGGAGGTGTGTATGGCGTAACAATAATCTCTCTGGAATTCCATATGCCGGCAACTGGGACACCATTTCTACCAACTGGGTGAAATTTACTGACTCATTGCCCGGCTCCAGCTGGACGGTAACAGCGCTCGCAGCATCCAGGGTGCCTGCCCACCGCCTTTATTATGGCACTTCTTTCAAACGGGTATATCGTATGGATAATGCCAATGCAGGCATGCCCACACCGGTGGATATTACACCAACTATTTTCCCTGCAGGGGGTAATGTTGGTTGCATTGCCGTCGACCCCACCAATGCGGATAACGTAATGGTGGTATTCACCAATTACAATCTGTATAGCTTATTCTATTCAAGCAATGGCGGTACCTCGTGGAAGAAAGTGGCGGGAAATCTTGAAGCAACGCCTGCGGGTACTGGCGCGGGTCCATCGGTCAGGTATGCAAGCATTATCCCGGTAACAGGGGGTACTGTTTACCTCGTGGGTACCAGTGTTGGTTTGTTTGCAACCACAAATTTAGATACCACAAGCGCCGACGGAACGGTATGGACACAACAGGGAGCATCAAACATTGGTGCAGCGGTGGTAGACATGATCGACTATCGCGCCACCGACGGGCTCGTGGTTATCGCCACGCATTCCAGTGGTATGTACTCCACGCACATCACAAGTACCAGCGATGTACTGGAGGCGCCAAAGGTCACCGCCAGCCATTTCGATCTTAATTTCTCCAACTTCCCTAATCCGTTCACCAGCACAACCACCATACAGTTCAGTCTCAAAGAAAAAGAGACCGTGCTCCTGAAGGTGTATGATCAGCAGGGTAGGTTGGTGAGCACCCTGGCAAATGAGTCACTGGATGCCGGAGAGCACAAATATACTTTCCAGCCCAGCCTGCTGTCATCGGGTGTATATTATTGTACACTCTCTTCTGGTACTTATAGCGAGACCAGGAAATTACTGCTGCTCAGGTAGCAGCCCGGTAAAGAGCATTAACTAAAGAACCTTACTATAATTTCGGCTTTATGATCATAAGAAAATTACTAGCCTGCCTGTTATTGATAACAGGTTGTTCTACGCTTGCACGCGCACAAAGTGATGCCGCAAAGCCTCGTTTGTCGGCGTTTACACAGCAATATTTCGCCGCTGCCAAAAAGCTGAAAGACAGCAAGGCCCGCTTGCCGGAGTATGTGTACAAGAAGATAAACAACAAGACCTATATAAGCGCTTTTATTAAAGTTGGCGATGTAAGCCAGTCACAGCTGGATGCGCTGGGTGTATACATTGGCACGCGCGCCGGCGATATCTGGACAGCACAGATACCCGTGGAAAATCTTTCCTCATTCGTTACCGTGCCCGGTATCAAATACATAGATCTTGACGCACCTATTTTCCCGGTACTTGATTCGGCGCGAAAGCAGACACGTGCCGACTCGGCGCAGAACGGCATATTCTTGCCCGCACCAATGACCGGTAAGAACGTGATCGTAGGTGTAATAGATGCAGGCTTTGATTTCACGCATCCCACTATGTACGACACCACGCATAGCGAGTACCGCATCAAGCGGGTGTGGACACAGAAACTTTCCGGTACGCCGCCCACCGGCTTTGCTTATGGCAATGAAATGACCGATAGCGATGTGATCAGGGCGCAAGGTTATGATACGGCTATATTATCTCACGGTACGCATGTAACAGGGATCGCTGCCGGATCTGGATATGGCAGCAATGCGAACAACCGGCGGTTCAGGGGCATGGCGTTCGAAAGTGATATTGTGCTGGTAGGCATCATGCCGGCGCCGGGTGAGTGGAGTGTTGCAGGAGAGTCAGACATTATCGATGGTATGAATTACATCTACACCTACGCCGCAGCTGCCGGTAAACCTGCTGTTGTGAATCTGAGCTGGGGTGCAACGATAGGACCTCATGATGGAAATTCATTGTTTAGCCAGGCATGCGATGCACTCACAGGACCGGGTAAAATATTTGTTTGTGCCGCAGGCAACAATGGGGAAGACACAGTGCACCTGCAAAAAGTACTTACCGGTTTAGACACCATAGTAAGCACCTTTGTTACTTTCTCCCCTTATCTCGATACAGCAAATCAAAAAACATGGGTGGATGTATGGGGCGACAGTGGCCGAAGCTTTTGCCTGAATGTAAAATTGTATAGTGGCGCTACGGCCATAGACTCAACACCTTATTTGTGTGTTGCAGATACCGCGCAGAATTATTATCTCGTCGGTTCCAACGGCGATACCTGCTTTGTGACGATCACCATGGCTGCCCCCGAATACAACGGCAAGCCGCATGCATTGCTGTACTTATACAGCCGTGTACATGACAATATTTGCCTGAACACGAAATCGGCAGAAGCAATAGTAAATATGTGGGAGGGCTATGTACTACCTCCCGAAGGATACTATGGTTATTTTAAAAAACTGGGCTATCCTTTTGCAGTGTCCGGAGATGCCATTCAGACGGTGTCTGATATTGGTTGTACACGCTCTGCGATCACATCGGCTGCGTATACATCCAAAACCTTTTTTACAAACGTTGCCGGCAGTGTGCTCGGTTATTCAGGTGCAGTTCATGGCCGCATAGCGCCATTCTCGAGTTTCGGTCCTACAGAAGACCACCGGATAAAGCCCGATATTGCAGCGCCGGGCTTTGCGTTGGCATCGTCGGTAAATTCGTATGATTCCACATACAATTATGGCGCTTCTAATTATGATGGGATCATACATATTGATACCATTGGCGGCAGGAAATATCCTTATGCCATGCTCGCGGGCACCTCCATGGCATCTCCCTGTGTGTCCGGAATTGTTGCTATGTTGCTGCAACTCCGCCCCACACTTACTCCTGATTCTGTGAAGAGCATTCTTGCGGCAACTGCTATTACGGATGCCTACACAGGTACACTTCCGGCCGATGGCAACACCACATGGGGGCACGGTAAGATAAATGCCTACAAGGCGCTAAGGTACATGGCAGGAACGCTTAGTGTAGAAAACACACTTACCACAGACCCACTCGACTGCGTCCTTTATCCTAATCCAAACAATGGTGGCTTCACAATATCTTACAACAGCAAAACCCAGGAACAGCTAACGGTAACCGTGCTGGATATCACCGGCAGGCTGGTGAGTACACAATACTGGTTTGTAAATACCGGAACAAACACGCGACAGTTCAATACCGGTAAATTGCCAAGGGGCGTTTACTTTACTAAAATAGCATCGCTGAGCGGGTATAACGTTATCAGGATGGTTGTTGAATAGCCTTGTTAGAATTGATTTGATGGCGGCCTGTATCACAAATACAGGCCGCTTTTCTTTTTCTGAAATTTATAATGCAATGCAAAATAAATTCCGGGGCTGAGCAGGCCACCTGTGAGTTCTGTGCGATAGTGATAAATATTATTTACCGGCTCAGAAACGGTTACATAATAGGTGTCACGATTGGCAAATAACAAGGTGTATTGGAAATCAAGACCAAGTGCGAGATAACAGTTGTCATCTTTTTTTATGCTATAATGATATTCAAAGCCCACGGCCACTGCCGGGAAGACTTTACTGATGTCCAGCGCACTATCTATGTTGGTCGTTTTTGTCTGTACGCCGCTTGGCGCTACACTGTTTTCCTTTAGATAGGAGAGGCCGATACCTGCGTAAATGAACAAGCCGCCGTGAGACAGTCTCACCTCGAGATTTTCATTGAGCATCACGTTTAGATAATTGAAATTGAGTGCAGCAACGCTCATTCCGCTCTGGTCCAGCGGAAGCCTGGCCCTGCCATAGGAAAAGTTAAGCCCCGGAAAAAACGAAGCATTCTCGGGTTTGAATAGTATTCCAGCGCGCAACCCTGAGCTCAACTGCCCGCCGTTGATAAAGGTATGCTCATGTGTAAGTAACTGCGGATAGCCCAGGTCAATGCCTGCGCTCAGATCTATCTGCGCCTCGCACAGATGGTTGAACAGGAGCAGGGAGAATAAGCATACCCATTTTGGAAAATATCGGTTCATCTCTGCGGGCAAACGCTCTGGCAATGTTTTTATTGTTATGCTCATCGGTTCAGTTCGTACAACACAGTCCGTCCCGAAGGCGAAGTATATGCAACATGGTAGCCGGCATTTATCTCAGCATACAATGCTTTAAAATGGTCGTTGCGTAAAAACGTATCATTGTAGCACCACATCAGGACATAGTCAATAGCTACTCCCGCAGACTGCTTGTATTCCGCTATCCGGGCATAGGGTGGTGCATTTTCTATCCCTTCGGCTTTACCCAGGTAGAAGTATGGATTTACGGCGCCGTTCCACCGCACGGGGAAGTATCCCATATTTGCTTCGTAATTGTCCAGTATGATGAGGGACTTTGTTGTGCCCATATATTGGGATGCATGGCTGAACAGATAATTCCGGTCCGCTATTTTTTGCCCGTGGTCATCCAGCCCGGCCGGGGCAAAGTCAAGCGGTAGCACCACAGAATTAGGTTTGATGAGCTGCTCCGCAGAAACATAGTCTGCGGCTCCTTTCGACGCGATGACCATGCAATTCACCCTTGCTGCAGTAAGGCCCGCAAAACATGCGAACAGCAACACTGCCGCCATTTTCTTGAATTTCGTTTCCGGTAAAAGGTAGGCAATGCAGCACGCTAATAGTATACCGACGTATGGCTGCACCCTTAGAGCGATCAGTATCAGCCGGCCTAAAAAATTATCAGGAAAGAACAGGTAAACGAACATGGTGAGCCCCAGGCTGATCAGCAAGCCGTCATATTTGTTTATTGTTTTGATCCTGAATTTTGTAAGGGCTGCACAAAATGTCAGCAACAGGATTATTCCCGCAGCTGCAGCGACATAGTCTTCGCTATGTGTGACATTTACGAAGTACTTAAATTGAATAAGCTCAACAAGCCGGTAGAAATGGTGCCCGATCACTAATTGCAGTCCGCCCTCCTGGTCTGTAAACATAGTCATCAGCAAAAGAAAAGGAGCGAAAAGCATTGCCAGCAGTCCTGCATACTCAAAGATGAATTGTCGCCGTTGTTTTGCGTCGGCGCCGGTAGCCACGCCATAAGAAACAACAAGCGCGGCACAGGTGAACGCGCAGAACCCGAATGCCAGCAAATGCGTAAAGTAAAGCAGCGTTGTAAAAAGGAAAAACATCACCGCATTTGTTATACTCTTCTGCTCAAGAAACCGGAGCCAGCTCCATACCACCCAGAAATAAAATGCAATGCTGAATGAGCTGTTATAAAAACCTTTTGAAAGCTCGTGCGGGAATACAAAGAAAAAGATCACCAGTAACCAATAAGAGCCGTTGCCGCTGATCTTGCGTAGCAATAAATAAAACCCGCGGGTGAACACGACTACGTAAAGCGTAAGAAATATCTTTTCTGCGGTAGTTCCTTTTGCGATGAACATGAGCAGCGCAAGCACTACTGTAGACAGCCAGTTAGGGTCAGGGCGGTAAAGAACGTTGTAGTACCGGGAATAGAACGAAGTATTCTTATTGCACCAGAGGTCGTGTAATATCTGTGCGTTATAAACATGGCATGGTCCGTCGCCGGTAAGGTAGTATTCCGGAAGCCATATTTGCAACAGGCAAAGGCCGAACCCGGTAAGCAGTAATGCGTTTATTATTTTCTGCATACTGGACATTCAAAAAAGGTATTTAAAGGGCACACCTATGGCTATACGGTCACTAATTCGCAAAGATAAACCGCAGTGTTAACCCTGCCCTGGTAGTTGTCGTGGGGTAAGAGTTCGATACATACGGCACCGTTTGAGACCTGTCGAAGAAGAAGTGCAGCGTCAGCTTTTGCGTCACCGAATAGTCTACCGTTGGCGATATCCTGATCACCTTCTGCCCGCGCGATACTACGCTGATGTTATCTGCAAAGAACGTATTGCTCGACTTGTCATCCCTCAACCCGATATCCAGCTTCATGATCAGCTCATTCTTCAGCTTCTGTATGCCAAATACTTTGAAAGGCAGCTTTATTCCTTTCTTTCGGTAGCCCAGCCCTATTACATATTCCGTGCTGGCATTCTCTGCTATCTGGTAGTCAATAAGGCTCAGCGCTTCCATTTTAGATTTCCTGACTTCAAATTTGGCAGTGAGGTGATTTTTGAACGCCGCATCAAATCCTATCAGTGGGTTGAATGCCTGCGAGATCGTCACATTCGGCACCTGGAAGAACGGAATGTAGTTATGCGAGTTCGAGTCAATAAATGACGGGAAGCCCAGCCCGAACTGGTCGTTGAACAGCAGGTTGGCATTAAAGCCATTCATCGACATACTGCCGGTATAAGCGTGGTTGATCACGAAGTTCGACATGATGGAAGAGAAGAACGGTATTTTGCTCAGCCCGTTATACGTCAGCTTCCAGTTTGGCAGTGGTGTGAAATACTTGAATGGATTGTCGCTCACATTTGTATGCGTATAGTCTATAAGCGGTTCTGTGCTGGCGCTCTTACCTGAGTATGCCGCAATAAATGAAGGCACCAGCACATCCTGCGAGAACGGTCCGTAGCCCTTTGTGTATCCCGGGTTGCTTGGGTCCGGCAGACCATTGGTGTATGGATTGCTCAGACCTATGCGCTGCGATATGATAGGACGGTTGTTCAGAAACTGGTTATAGATCGCAGAGGTTACGTCCGTTTTATTGAACATGGTATGCAGC
>CAINOM010000400.1 GCA_903851455.1 uncultured Bacteroidota bacterium
GTTACACAGTAACCCTTCCAATAGTGATAGTGCCCGGTATGCACAACGAAGTAGTAGCTGTAGCTGTAGGTTTTGGACGTGATGCCAAAGTTGGCCGCGCAGCTGCAAGCGACGCTACAAAGGGCGGTAAGAATGCCTTCCCGTTCATGTCTTATAACGGTCTTACAATGGAGCATCACTCAATTGTGACCCTTACCAAGACCGATGAAAAATATGATGTTGCTATCACGCAGACGCACAACAGCTATGAGGCTCGCCCTGTAGTACATGAGTATACCCTTGACGAGTTCAAAAAGGATCCCAATGTATTACTGAAAGAGCGTGGAAAGGAAATAGCTGAATTCACTCACGATCCATGGATCGAAGAGGGTAAGGAAGCAAAAGAACCAATACTTGATTCTACCAGCGACGAGAAGTTCCGTGAGCATGGTACGATGTATCCTAACTATCCCTACGAGGGTGTTAAGTGGGGTATGTCGATCGATCTTAATAGTTGTACAGGCTGCGGCGCTTGCGTGGTAGGATGTATGGCGGAGAACAACGTGTCTGTAGTAGGTAAGGAGCATGTGCTTAAAGCTCATGAAATGCACTGGATACGTATCGACCGTTATTTCAGCGGTATGCCAAACGATCCGGACACAATACAGACTGTGTTCCAGCCTATGCTGTGCCAGCATTGCGATAACGCACCTTGCGAAAACGTTTGCCCGGTATCAGCTACCAACCACAGCTCTGAAGGTCTCAACCAGATGGCATATAACCGCTGCATTGGTACTAAATACTGCGCTAACAACTGCCCATACAAAGTACGTCACTTTAACTGGATGGACTGGAACGGTGCAGATTGCTTTGCCGACAACATTTACGAAGATGGCCGCCGCGATGATCTCAACGATGACCTTACGCGTATGGTGCTGAACCCTGATGTAACAGTGCGCAGCCGTGGTGTAATGGAAAAATGTTCTTTCTGCGTACAGCGTCTGCAGGATGCTAAGCTGGTGGCCAAGAAAGAAGGACACCCAATGAAGGACGGCGCCGCAAGGACCGCTTGCCAGCAGGCTTGCCCTACGGATGCGATCATGTTCGGTAATGTGAAAGACAAGGACAGCAGCATATACAAATTGCGTATGCAGGAGCAGTTGGAGCGTTCGTTCTATGTGCTCGAGCATATCCACACACTGCCAAGCATTAACTATCTCGCTAAGATCAGGAACACTGAAGAGATAAATGCGCTTGACGAAACTAAAAATGATATGTTGAAGTATCATATTTAGAAGACTAGTTGATAGGTTAAAAAGTGAATTTATAATAAGTAAAAGCCCCTTCAGGGGTTTGGGTTAAAAAATATTAATTACGTGCTATGCATATTAAGTACGAATCGTTTGTAAGAGAACCGCTTGTAGATGGGGATAAGACTTATCACCAGGTGTCAGAAGACATTATAAGCCCGATAGAGCGCAAGCCGGGCCGCATGTGGTATGTAGGCTTTGTGTTTTCATTGCTGTTGTTAGGCTATGGTCTGTTTTCCGTTACTTGGGCCGTATATTGGGGCCTTGGTACATGGGGTGTGAACCGTACTATTGGCTGGGGCTGGGATATCACCAACTTCGTATGGTGGATCGGTATCGGTCACGCGGGTACCCTGATCTCTGCGATCCTTTTGCTATTCCGCCAGGGCTGGCGTACCGGTGTGAACCGTGCAGCTGAGGCGATGACGATCTTCGCGGTAATGTGTGCGGGCCAGTTCCCTATATTTCACATGGGTCGCGTATGGGACGGTTTCTGGGTATTACCATTGCCAAATACTCGTGGTACACTGTGGCCAAACTTCGACTCTCCGCTTTTGTGGGACGTGTTCGCGATCTCTACTTACTTCACAGTTTCATTATTGTTCTGGTATTCGGGTCTTGTCCCTGACTTTGCGCTTATCCGCGACCGTGCCAAGACGAAATTCCGCAAGATGGCTTATGGTTTAGCTTCTTTCGGCTGGACAGGTACGGCTAAAAGCTGGCAACGTGCCGAGGCGCTCTGGCTTGTACTTGCTGGTCTTTCTACACCGCTGGTACTTTCCGTACACACCATTGTATCTTTTGACTTCGCAACTTCAGTTATTCCAGGCTGGCATACTACCATCTTCCCGCCATACTTCGTGGCTGGTGCGGTATTCTCCGGTTTTGCGATGGTGAATACGCTGCTGGTGCTTACCCGTAAAATACTTCATCTTGAAGAATACATCACTATAGGTCACCTGGAAGCGATGAACAAGATCATCTTGCTTACTGGTTCTATAGTAGGTGTAGCTTACATTACCGAGCTGTTCATCTCGTGGTACTCTCGGTCGTGGGGCGAAATGGCTGCTTTCCAATGGCGTATCATGGGTCCATACTGGTGGAGCTACTGGGCGATGATGACCTGTAACGTGGTATCTCCGCAGTTGTTCTGGGTTAAAAAACTTCGCCGTAATGTACCGTTCACTTTTGTTATGTCTATCGTGGTGAATATCGGTATGTGGTTCGAGCGCTTCGTGATCATCGTTACCTCTACTTACCGTGACTGGATACCAGGCAGCTGGTCTTACTACAGTCCTACATGGCCAGAGGTTGGTTTCTATCTCGGCACATTCGGGCTGTTCTTTACCTGCTACTTCTTATTCGCTAAGTATTTCCCTGTAGTTGCGGTACACGAGATCAAGTTCGTACTTAAGACCTCCGGCGATAACTATAAGAGAGCTATGGCGAAGATCGAAGAACAGAGCACTGAAGAATTTGTACATATAGTGACATCGCATCATGATGAAGAGCATGTTTTGGAAGCTCCGCATCATTAAGGAATTGGGAATTTGTAATTGGGAATTTGGATCGTGTTCTTTGAGTAAACAACAGCTTAGACTGTCTACTTTGGATTGTTAGACTGTTTGAAATTTAATTTTTGGAGTTTAGTTTTTTGAATTTTATATAAAATGGCTATAAAGAAATTTGCAGTAGCGGCTTACGATGACGAGGAAGTATTATTTCCTGCGGTTAAAAAAGTACGTGGCAACGGGTATAAGATACACGATATCTACACACCATTTGCAGTACATGGGCTTGATGAGGCTATGGGCCTGAAAGGTACAGACCTGCACATAGCAGGCTTTATCTATGGCTTGTGCGGTACTTCAACAGCGGTAGGTTTTATCTCCTGGATATTCACTTCCGATTGGCCGATCATTTACGGTGGTAAGCCGCACTTTGCTTTACCGGCCTGGATACCGATCACTTTTGAGCTTACGGTGTTATTCGCGGCTGTAGGTATGACGCTTACCTTCTGCTATCTGAACCAGATCATGCCGGGTGTTAAGAAGCACGTGTTCCATCCCCGCCAAAGCGATGACCTGTTTGTAATGGCAATAGAACTGAATAACCATACATCAGAAGCGGAGACGCTTGCTTTTCTTAAAGCGACCGGTGCTGTGGAGACAAACATACAAATGGTTGAAGCCGGTTGGTGGTATGGCCGCTGGGATAAGAAAGAGCCGTACGAACTGGCGGCCGGAGTTTAGGAATTGGGAATCGGGTTTTTAGGAATTTGGATTGTGATTGAATAAAATAAATGAAACAACAGCTTTAGACTTTCTATTATAGACTTTAGACTGTTTGAATTTTGACTTTTGAATTTTGACTTTGAATATGAACAAGATTAAAAGCATATTGATAGTAAGCCTGGGAATAACGATCGGTGGCCTGGTGTCTTGTGACTCAGGTAATATACGTCGTACTCCCGGTCATATTTATGCGCCGGATATGACCTATTCGCGTGCATATGATGCTTATACATCCAACCCGAATTTTGCAGA
>CAINOM010000401.1 GCA_903851455.1 uncultured Bacteroidota bacterium
AAGCCGATAACTTCGCCGATAAGCTCGTTCTTCGTCTTGATGCTGGTAAGCGCCTTCAGCTGGTTGTCGCCGGTGAAGATGTCTGTACCGATCAATGCAGCTTTCAACACCGGCTTTTCCTTATTGGTCTTACGGAAAGAGGTAAGGATCATTGCTGGTTCTTTCGGAGAATCGGAGAACATAAGCGCAGTAACACCATGCAGGGATTCGTAAACGCCGGCATATTTCTCATCATTAAAGCTCTCAAGCGCTTTCTTGATAAGGGTGTTCTTTGCAACCTTCATTTCTACATTCTTTTCGAAACAAAGCCTGCGGAGACTGCTCACCTGTGCCACCGACAATGATTCGGTATTGGTGATGTAAAAGTTGTCGTACTGGGTAAACTTGCCTTTCAGTACTTCTATTGCTTCATTTTTTTGAGCAGGTGTCATTTTGTTTAATTTGAAAATTTGAAAATCCGGGTATTTGAAAATGGCACTTATTTAACGATGCTGTTTCTGTTTTCCCTTTCTCAAACTGTTATTAAATGTTTTTTATTTTCTCTACTGCGTGATCTGAACATTTTCAAATTTTCAAATCATCACATTTTCAAATTGCAATTATGCAACTGTCTTTGTATCGATCATCAAACCGGGGCTCATTGTAGAGGCCAGGCTGATGCCTTTCAGATACGCGCCCTTAGCGGTAGCTGGTTTCAGACGTACAAGGGTATTGATCAACTCCTGTGCGTTTTCAGCTATCTTGTTAGGAGCGAAAGACACACGGCCGATAGAGGCGTGGATGATACCAGCCTTATCTATCTTGAAAGCGATCTTACCACCTTTCACTTCGTTAACCGCATTGGCTACGTCGTTAGTTACTGTACCGGTCTTAGGGTTCGGCATCAGGTTACGTGGACCGAGGATCTTACCAAGGCGACCGATCTTAGGCATTACAGACGGAGTAGCAACGATAACGTCCACATCTGTCCATCCACCTTCTATCTTAGATACAAACTCATCAAGACCAACGAAGTCGGCACCTGCTGCTTTTGCTTCTGCTTCTTTATCAGGCGTGCAAAGAACGAGTACACGCTTTGTTTTACCAGTGCCGTGCGGCAGGGTAACGGTGCCGCGGATGGCCTGGTCGGCCTTCTTAGGGTCAACCCCAAGGCGGATATGCATATCCACTGAGCTGTCGAACTTGGTGATGTTGATAGACTTCACCACATTAGCCGCTTCAGCCAGTGTGTATTGTTTGTTTTTATCGAGTTTAGCTTCTACAGCTTTTCTTTTTTTAGTGATTGCCATGACTTAAGTCAAAGTTAAAAGTGAACCAAAAGTTGTTGCTTCAGACCAGGAAACTGATCTTATTTAACGGTGATGCCTGCAGGTGCCGTACCTTCTACAGTGAACCCCATGCTGCGTGCAGTACCTGCAACCATGCTCATAGCGCTGGTAAGGGTAAAGCAGTTAAGATCAGGCATTTTGTCTTTAGCAATTTCTTCTACCTGTGCCCATGTTACCTTACCTACCTTCTGACGGTTAGGCTCCTTAGAACCACTTGGTTGCTTTGCAAGCTCCATAAGCTGGATAGCAGCCGGAGGAGTCTTGATCACGAAATCGAAAGACTTGTCTGTGTAAACGGTAAGTGTTACGGGAAGTACTTTACCTACTTTGTCCTGTGTGCGAGCGTTGAACTGCTTGCAGAACTCCATAATGTTGACGCCTTTAGAGCCGAGCGCCGGGCCGATTGGTGGGGCTGGGTTTGCAGCGCCGCCTTTTACCTGCAGCTTTACGAAGCCGCTGATTTCTTTAGCCATTTTTAATTTTTTGGTGTTAACGAATGTTCATTCCTTTTGGGGAACTACTGTTTCTTCCAATGCAACCTTGTATTAAGAGCTTTATTAGAATTGGACGGCAAAGGTAAGGGAAATATATAATTCAAAGTGCAAAATGAGAAAAATATTTTTCATAGGCCATTTAGTTGAAAAATATCGGTTAGGAGGAGGCAAAGATATCTAAAAACAATAAGGGCTGCATTACGCAGCCCTTACTATTCAATTTAATGCTGCTATTTAGTTTGTCGCTTTCACAAGTTTCTCAGTCTTTATCTTTTCGCCATTATGG
>CAINOM010000402.1 GCA_903851455.1 uncultured Bacteroidota bacterium
TGCCGCAATTGCAGGACGTAATAGCAACCGATGACACAAAGAGTATCTTTTATGGTCCTATTAAAACGATGCCGGATAGTTTTTCTGCTGCTGATAAGCAAAGGCTGTCTGCGGCCTACAAAGACGCTATTGAAAAAATTGTCAACCCGACATATGCTAAGCTTCATGAGTTCTTTGAGAAGGAGTACCTGCCCAAGGCCCGCCCGACAAGTGGTATGAAAGACCTGCCCGGCGGTATAGACTACTATAAGTACTGCATCCGTTACTGGACAACAACTGACCTTTCTCCCGACAGCATCTATAGCATCGGCCTGAGTGAGGTAGCAAGAATAGAAGGGGAGATGAACAAAGTAAAGGACGCATCCGGCTTTAAAGGAGACCTGCTCGCTTTCTTTAAATACCTCAGCACAGACCGCAAATTCTTTCCCTTTACCACCGATAAACAGGTAATAGATAGCTTCTGGGGTATAAAAAAACAGGAAGACCCTCAACTAAAAAAGTTGTTTAATAACACACCTAAAACGCAATTCACTATCAGGCAGACAGAAGCTTTCCGCGCTGCATCAGCGAGTGCAGAGTACAACCAGGGCTCGGAAGATGGTACACGCCCCGGTATCTTCTATGTGCCGATCCTCGATCCAACCAAGTATAACTGCACCGGGATGACCACCCTGTTCCTGCACGAAGCAATACCCGGGCACCATTACCAGATATCGCTGCAGCAGGAGAATAAAGGCCTTCCTGCGTTCAGGCGTTTTTTATGGTATGGTGCTTATGGTGAGGGCTGGGCCCATTACAGTGAAACATTGGGTAAGGAACTCGGCGTATACAGCGACCCCTATCAATACTTCGGGCACCTGAGCGATGGCATACACCGTGCAATAAGACTCGTTGTAGATATCGGCCTGCATTACAAAGGCATGAGCCGTGAAGACGCGATAAAATACATGATGGCACACGAGGCTATATCTGAGCATGAAGCAACCGCTGAGATAGAAAGATATATGGCCATACCTGGCCAGGCGCTCTCCTATAAAATAGGCCAGATGGCCATATCGGCAGAACGTAAAAAGTATACAGAGCAGCTTGGCGCCAAATTCAACATTGCTTCATTTCATGATGAAGTGCTGAAAGACGGCTGTGTGCCGCTTGAAATTCTGCATGAGAAAATGGCCGAATGGGCTAAGAAACAGTAAATCATTAATTGTAGCAGAGGCCTGCATCTCAAAGATGTGGGCCTCTTTCTTTTTTAGCGCAATTTTTTATACTCCCTAAGGTAAAAACCGAATCACATGGTTTACTTTTGCATCCTCAAACAAGCTCAATGAAAGACTTCAAGAACGCAATTATAGAGTGTGTACCTAATTTCAGTGAAGGGCGCAATATGGCTGTCATCAAGCACATCACTGATGAAATAGAGAAGATAGAAGGTGTGAAGTTGCTGGATGTTGACCCCGGCAAGGCGACACACCGTACTGTGGTAACCTTTGTAGGAAATCCATATGATGTAATTGAAGCTGCATTCCAGGCGATAAAAATGGCAGCCCACCATATTGATATGCGCAACCACACCGGAGAGCACCCGCGCATGGGCGCTACAGATGTTTGCCCGCTGATACCAATTTCCGGAATAACGGCAGAGGAAACGGTTGTGTTTGCAAAGAAGCTTGCACGGCGCGTAGGGGAGGAATTGAACATACCCGTATACCTGTATGAACATGCAGCATCTGAGCCATACCGTAAGAATCTTGCCGACATACGCAGCGGTGAGTACGAGGGCTTTGCTGCCAAGATATTAAAGCCGGAATGGAAGCCGGATTACGGGCATACATTCAATGAGCGCAGCGGCGCCACAGTAATAGGTGTTCGTGATTTCCTGATCGCATATAATGTGAACCTGAACACCACATCAACACGAAGGGCCAATGCCGTGGCATTTGACATACGCGAAAAAGGCCGCCAGAAAAAAGATGCGAACGGAAAGATCGCAAAAGACGCAACTGGGGAGCCGCTCTGGGAGCCAGGTCTGCTGAAAAATGTGAAGGCCATCGGGTGGTTTATAGAAGAGTATGGTGTAGCGCAGATATCCATTAATCTCACCAATATGCATACCACACCATTGCATGTGGTGTTCGATACCGCGGCTGAGCGTGCGGCCGCGAGAGGTATGCGGGCTACTGGGAGCGAACTGGTGGGGCTTGTGCCATTGGAGGCGCTGCTGGTGGCTGGAAGATATTTTCTTCGCAAGCAGCAGCGCAGCACTGGCGTAGGGGAGGCTGAGCTGATAAGAATAGCGGTACTGTCGATGGGTCTCGATGAGCTGGCGCCGTTCGATCCGCAGAAGAAAATCATAGAATACTGCATGCAGGATGCCACCAAAAAGAAACTGGTGGATATGACACTTACCCGGTTTGCCAGTGAAACCGCCGGTGAAACGCCTGCTCCCGGCGGCGGTTCTATAGCAGCTTATTGTGGTGTGCTGGGTGCTGCATTGGGCACGATGGTGGCAAATTTGTCTGCTCAC
This sequence comes from uncultured Bacteroidota bacterium, assembly GCA_903851455.1. Lineage (GTDB taxonomy): Bacteria > Bacteroidota > Bacteroidia > Chitinophagales > Chitinophagaceae > Nemorincola. The sequence goes on from CAINOM010000402.1 coordinate 2,525, forward strand.
AAAAAGGGATGGGATAGCCGTTGGGAGGAGTTTTCGAATCATGCGGATAAAGGGCAGAAGTTGATGAAAGAGTTGCTGTACCTGGTGGATGAAGACACGAATGCCTACAATCACATAATGGCTGCATTCGGGCTGCCTAAAGGCACAGATGCAGAGAAAGCGGCACGCAAGGCAGCCATAGATGCGGCGACCGTTTATGCGATCAAGATACCGTTCCGGACGATGGAGCTTGCCTTTGAGTCCTTTGGTCTTGCTAAGGAAATGGCGCAGCATGGCAATCCAAACTGTGCCAGCGATGCAGGCGTGGGTGCTTTATGCGCAAGAGCCGCGGTAAAAGGCACGTACCTCAATGTGAAGACTAACGCAAAGGGACTGGCCGATAACGAAGAGGTAAAGCAGATACTGATCAGATCAGAAGAAATGAACGCTGCATGCGACGGCCTGGAACAGGAGGTCTGGAATATTGCGTTGTCGCAGATGAAGTAAAACCCCAAACCTCCGAAGAAGCTTCGCGTGAGCATATGTATTCAACTTCAGCAGTATTCATGATCTGATCGATAAACGTCGGTGTTAAATTCATTTGTTAGGGTTAAAGATGAGGTGATATTTAAAAGGTGAAAGTATATCCGCCAGCGAAGCCCCTTTAGGGATTTGAGGTTGCATTTATCCACTTCTTTATACCATTTCTTTATATAAATTAGTCCAATAA
>CAINOM010000403.1 GCA_903851455.1 uncultured Bacteroidota bacterium
CGGTTGACTACCTGGCAGGGATGTCTCTGATCAGCAGGCGAAACTTCGAAAGGCGCTTCAAAAAGGCTACCGCTAACACGCCCGTCGAATACCTGCAGCGTGTGAAAATTGAAGCCGCCAAAAAAAGCCTCGAATCAGGCAGGGAGAACATAAGCGAGATAATGTATGCGGTTGGCTACTCCGACAGCAAGGCCTTCCGAACTACCTTTAAAAAGATTACCGGCCTTTCGCCGTTAGACTACCGGAAGAAGTATAGCAGGGAAATGGTGAGCTAAATGGAGCTCCGTAATAATCGTTTTTAAAATGGAATAGATACCCGGTAGAGATTTTAGGTTTATGGAACAAGTTATATTAGTAGCACAGGATGATAGCCAGGTTGGTGTAATGGAAAAATTACAAGCTCATAAAGAAGGCCGCCTTCATAGAGCTATCTCGGTATTCATATTCAATTCAAAAGGTGAAATGCTGCTGCAGCAGCGCGCATCGGGCAAGTATCACTCTGCAAACCTGTGGACCAACTCTTGCTGCAGTCACCCCCGCCCCGGTGAAACTTCGAAGGATGCTGCTGTGCGCCGACTTCGCGAGGAGATGGGTATGGCCTGCGAATTGACAGAGGCTTTTAGTTTTGTTTACAAAGCTCACCTCGATCATGATCTCACTGAGCATGAATTTGATCACGTTTTTACGGGTGTTACTGACGACCGTCCGGAACCAGATGCTTCAGAGGTAGCGGCATGGAAGTATATCGCACTTCCGGCACTTGAAGCAGACATTCATACCCATCCGGAAAACTATACGGAATGGTTTAAAATATGCCTGAAAGACTGGGGCGAAGAATTGTATTGAAATGCTTATTCAGCGACATTTTCAACCACTAACAAGTTACGGTTTATTTAAGGTAATGGTGACTTAAACCTTTTTCTTATATTTCCGTCTAAATTGTTTTCATAAACTGCACCATGCTCCAACGGTTAGCGCTAGTACTTTCCATTTTACTGACCTCATTTGCCTCTTTCGCACAAACTTATTCTATTAAAGGCCGCATAGCCGATATTAAGGACACCTCCTCACTCATAGGTGTTGCGGTCATCCTGAAGGACGGGAATGATACCAGCCAAAAAACAGGCCTGGGCGATGTGACAGACATAGATGGTAATTTCAACATCAAGGGAGTAAGCCCCGGCAAATACTTATTGCACATTGAATACCTGGGATACAGATCTCAAAACAAAATGCTCACGGTCACGGACAGGGATTTTATTGTAGGTACTCTTGGTATGAGGGCTTCATCAAATGAACTGAAAGGCGTTACTGTGGCCGGCAAGCAGATCAGGGCCGAGCAAAATGGTGACACTACTGCCTTTCATGCCGATGCCTTTAAAGTTAACCCTGATGCAACAGCTGAGGATCTCATCAATAAAATGCCCGGAGTCAGTTCAGACAATACCGGGGTCAAAGTGAATGGCGAAGCAGTGCAGCAGGTGTATGTAGATGGCAAACCTTTTTTTGGAACGGACCCTACACTTGGCGTAAGAAACCTGCCTGCCGAAGTGGTAGATAAAGTAGAGATATTCGACCAGCTCAGCGATCAGTCGTTGTTTACTGGCTTCGACGATGGCAATGCCCAAAAGACTATGAACTTCGTGACCAAAAAAGATAAGCGGGAAGGTGAGTTCGGCAAGATATATGGTGGTTATGGTACCGATGGTACTTTCCTCGGCGGCGAGAGCTTCAACTCTTTTCACGGCGACCGCAGGATTTCCGTCATAGAATTATCTAACAATATCAATCAGCAGAATTTCAGTTCGCAAGACCTGCTTGGCGTTTCCGGTAGCGGCGGCGGAGGTGGAGGAGGGAGAGGCGGTGGCGGCTTTGGCGGCGGTGGAGGTGGTGGCGGCAATCCATCTGGTAATTTTCTTACAGGCCAGCAATCCGGCATTACTACCACTCACTCCGTAGGTGTCAACTACAGCGATCAGTGGGGTAAGAAAATAAAAGTATCAGGCAGCTACTTTTTCAACTATACCGACAACATAAATACCACCCAGACCACCCGCAACTACAACCTGCCTGCCGATGGTGTTGCCGACAGCAACCTGCAGAGCCTGTATAATGAAAGGGACAACAGCAATGCCAAGAATTTCAATAACCGTTTCAATCTGCGTTTCGAATACACCATCGACTCTTCCAATTCTCTGATCGTTACGCCCAGCGTGAGTTTGCAAAACAATTATTCAATATCCGGGCAGGCCGATACATTCTTGTCGCTGAGGAATCAGTTTATCAGCGGCGCTATCAACAGCAGCAACGCAAATAGTGCAGGCTATAATTTCTCGAACAATATCTTGTTCCGGCATAAGTTTCACAAAAAAGGCCGGACCATTTCTTTGAATGTCAACACAACATTGAATGAGAAAACAGGGGATGGCGTAGTGAATACACTCAGCGAAAGCGTGGATACCCTTTCGCTGATCCAGCTTACACAACTGGACCAGCACTATAATCTCTACAACAACAGTAATACGATTTCCTCCAGTCTCAACTACACAGAGCCGCTCAGTGAGAAAAGCCAGCTGCTGTTTAATTACAACCCATCGGTAACAAACAGTAAGTCCAACAAGACCACAGACACGTTAAATGGTTCTTCCGATCAGTTGAATTTTGATCAGGCGCTCTCTAACCAATATTCAAGCACGTATACCACGCAGCGCGGCGGCCTCAGTTACCGCATCGGCGACAAAAAAATGAATTTCATGATCGGGGCCAACGTTCAGTACGCTGTCCTCGATGGTAGCCAGGTATATCCTGCTGATACGAGCATCAGGAAGGTATTCACCAACGTACTGCCGAATGCGTTTTTCAATTACAAATTCAAGAACGGTAAAAACCTGCGCATCACTTATCGCACCAGCATCAGCCCGCCGGGTATTACACAGTTACAAAATGTAGTGAACGTAAGTAATCCGCTGCAGCTTAGCTCCGGCAATCCGAATTTGAAACAGGACTTCGAACAAACCATGCTTGTTCGCTACGGCCTTACCCGCGGCAAATCACAGCATAATTTCTTTGTCTACGCCTATGCCAATTATATCACAGATTACATCACCAATGCCACATACACTGCCGTACGCGGAGATTCTACAATTGCAGATGGGGTAGTGCTAAAACGCAACGCAGCCCAGTTGACCGTTCCGGTAAACATGAATTATTACTCCAACAACAAAGTGTTCGTTACCTACGGTATCCCGACCGATTTTATCAAAAGCAACTTAAACCTTACAGGCGGCATTAACTACACCCACACACCCGGGATGATAAACGGAGTAGCCGATTATTCCAATGATCTTGTTCCCTCAGCGGGCATAGTCATCAGCAGCAACGTAAGCCAGAATCTCGACTTTACTTTATCCTATACCGGCACCTACAACTTTGTGAAGAACTCACTGCAGGGGCAGGCAAACAACAACTACTACAACCACGTTGCCGCCTTCAAGATCAACTGGATCTTCCTGAAAGGATTTGTGTTTAATACCAACATTACCCATTCCTACTACAGTACATTAAGCTCCGCTTCCGGCAATATCGACTTCCTGTTGTGGAATGCCTATGTGGGGTATAAATTTTTCAAGAACCGCTCCCTCGAGGCGCGGCTCAGCGCATTCGACATACTCAAACAAAACAGGAGTATTACCCGCACAGTGGGGCCTAACTACGTGGAGAACGACCTCACCAATGTACTACAGCAATATTTTATGTTCCAGCTCACGTACACGCTCCGGCATTTCAAGGGTGCAATGCCGACGGAGGAATCTAGTGATCACGGTAACATGAATATTCCGGGTGGAATGCCTCCCGGTGGTGGCCGCTGGCGCGATGGAGGCTAGTTTATTACGAATTTATCACGTTGCTATAGGCCGGGTTCTTATTTCGCAGGTCCATGCCGCCTTCCAGTACTGACTTTATGTTCCCCTCATAGAATGCCCATCCCGTTGAGCAGCCTACATGAAAATTGAACATACCAGCCCCGTCTGTCGGTATCTGGTCCTGCGTCAGCACCATTTCGGTCACATCGCCATGGTCAGTAAGTTGTATGGTCACTACGCCTGCTTTGCCAAATACAAAGGCGAACCGGTCCTTCCCATTTGCCTCGGTCACCAGGCCATGCTCAACGGTAGTATCCGGGTGCCCGTGCCACAACCATTCATAACTGTCACCCGCCATTATCTGGCTCTGTGGCGCTCTCAATGCCCCTTCCGGCGACTTGAATTCTGCTTTTCTCAGGAACCAATCTTCCAGTCCGGCTCTCGTGGCCCATGCGTTATACACTTTTTGCATGGGGGCATTAATGTATATTTTGTGGGAGAACCTGCTCCAGTCGTATTCAGACATAACATTGATTGTTGAATAAATATACTTAAGATTTTTTGCTCCCGCCATGCGTACAATCACTGGAAATAATTATTTTTGGGATAATGATGCACCGTAAAACGAACATAGTACTGTTAGGATTGTTAATGATTATCAGTTTTAAGTCGATTTCGCAGCAAAAACCAACGGGTAAAAAAACACGTGTTTTTATCCCTCCGGTTTACCTCGGCAACTCCGATCTGAAAGGTGGCCCCATTAAAAAAGAGCAATTTAATACACTATTGAGACAGGGCCTTACCTCCCACGACTCCGCGGGCAATAAATACCGGGTCGTAGGATTTGATTTCGGTTATTCTGAGCGTCGTTTATATGAGGATTCTGTGGGTAATATCGTAACCATGATGGACTATTCCGGTGAATATTGCAAGGGCGATACTATTTCAGGGGATATTTCAGTTACAAGGCCGTCAGTTGTGAAAGACCCATTCTATGGCGATGCGGAAAAAGAAGACGTTTCCCGGAGCATTTACGATCGCGTAAAGCCGGGCGACACTGTCTATTTCTACCATGTGGTAGTGGCTAAGTATCTCGATGCCACAAATTCACTGCCCGACACAGCCGGCATTATGGGTGGAAATATGAAGTTCTATTTTGTAAAATGATCTGGCTTTCTTAGTTCAGCAACAACAAATTTACACTGCGCTGCAGCACATTAAATGCTATTTCGGCCATCAGGTTTTCTTTGTCCAGTGTCGGATTTACTTCAGCTATTTCAAAGCAGCATATTTTGTGGTGCTGCATAAATGATGCAATAAGATCTTCCGCCTCGCGCTCCTTAAGCCCGTTGCTTACAGGTGTTCCCGTGCCGCGCGATATAGAGCTGTCCAGGCAATCCACATCGAACGACACATAGATATCATCGCAGTTGGAGAGGTGCAGGAATGTTTGACGTACCACATTTTCCACGCCCTTACGCCTTACTTCCGCCACAGGTATCACTTTTATGTTCCCTTTTTTGATGATCGCCTCTTCTTCCTTTTCAAAATCGCGAAGCGCGATGAACACAATATCCTCAGGCATAATCTTAGGTTCTATCTTGCCTATCGACTTAAGTTTGTCCCAGTATTCCAGTGTTTTTGCATCGGGATTATGTACCTGGTTGTCCTTGTTGTCGTCCGCAAGCGCTATGGACAGTGGCATTCCGTGCATATTGCCTGATGGGGTAGTATAGGGCGAATGCATATCTGCATGAGCATCTATCCACACCACGCCCAGGCGGCGCTTGGGGCGGGCCATCTTCAGGCCGGCAATAGTTGCGCCAGCAGTGCTGTGGTCACCTGCCAGTACCAATGGAAACAATCCCGACTTTACGGTATCGCAAACCGCTTTAGAAACACGGTCATACATCGTATAGATGCCTTGAATTCGCTTGGCATATGGCGATGCGATCGGCTCATACAGCAGCCGGTTCTCATTCTCTATTACATCCGATGGGAAATTCACGAAAAGATTGCTCATGAAGTCGAGCGCCGCTATCTTAATAGCATCTATACCCAGGCTCGCGCCTCGCGTTCCGGCTCCTATTTCTGATCTGACCTCTATTATCTTGATGTTGCGCATAAAAAGCCAAAGATAAGAGATATGGCGATAAGTTGATAAGAGACAGGTTGATAAGAGGCAAGTTGATAGGCGATAAGTTTGCAAGACATGGGTTACTCGTTCCTCCATGGTAGAGACGTTGCACCGCAACGTCTAAATCCTCACAAAGTTGATAACTCCCGGACTCCCGGACTTACGAGTTACGACTTACGACTCACTAAAACGGATACCCGATAGAAATATTGAAGACAATATTGTTGGAGCGCCAGGAGGAGTTGTAGATGTCGATCTCTTTAAACACCCATCCGCCATCTGTATGGATATAGGGCTTCTTTACCGGAACCGCCACATCTATACGCAATGTCAGGAAGGAAACTATATCAAAACGAGCGCCCGCGCCGATATCAGCAGCCAGGTCCTGTCCCAGCGTCTTGAAGGAGAACTCACCACCCGCATAGGCTGTATCTTTTTGTGCCAGCCATATATTTCCGGCATCCGCAAAGATCGCCCCATTCATTTTCACGGCCCCGGCAAACAGCGGGGCTATCGGGAAACGATATTCTCCGTTCCAC
>CAINOM010000404.1 GCA_903851455.1 uncultured Bacteroidota bacterium
ACGGATCTATCTTTTCCTTCAGATCTCCCGGCAGAAAACCAAGGCTCTCCCCTGCTTCCACCGCCGGGCGTGTAAGGATGATTTTTCGCACTGCTTTATTCTTAAGCGCTCTTACCGCCAGTGCTACCGCAGTATAGGTCTTACCTGTACCCGCCGGCCCGATAGCAAAGATGATGTCGTTCTTTTCAGATGCCTGCGCCATCAGCTTCTGGTTCTGCGTTTTTGCACGCACTACCCTGCCGTTGGGTCCAAATACGAGGATATCATTATTTGCGGGATCTTCGTTGCCCGTATCCCCTTGCTCTTCATCCCCCAGTATTTTGGAGAAATAGTTCTCGGAAAGATGGCCATTGCGTTCCAGGTATTGTATCACCTGTCCTATCTTGGCCTGTGCGGCGGTCACCTCGTCGGGCTGACCTGAAATTTTAATTTGTGTTCCCCGCGATAACAGCTTTAGCAAGGGAAACCTTTTTTTAAGTATCTCGAATTTGCTGTTATTGACCCCGAAAAACTCTATGGGGTTTACAGTCTCCAGATTAATGATCGCTTCTGTCAATGTGCTATCGTTTTAAGGTTCACAATAAAACTACAAATTCCCTGCCAATGCCATATTAAGCGCTTATTAAGTTTTAACAGCTGCAAAACGAGCACTCTAAACATCAATTCAAATTTCATGCCGCATTCCCATTACTATGCTAACCTGCAACCTATGGCGTACGACTAGATCTTGTAATCGTTTGCCTTAAACTCTTCGAGGCGCTGTGCAACCTTTTTGTCCGAAAGCGCAAATATGCGTGCCGCCAGCACCGCCGCATTGCGCGCACCTGCTTTGCCCACAGCAAGAGTGCCTACAGGCAAGCCGGCCGGCATCTGCACGATACTGTACAATGCGTCAATACCACCAGGCAAGCCACCTTCAAGCGGCACACCAAGCACAGGCAGCGAAGTATAAGCTGCACATACGCCAGGCAGCGCAGCTGCCATACCAGCCGCAGCCACAACCGCACCATAACCGTTGCTTTGTGCGTTTACGATAATCTCCCGTACCTTATCGGGATTACGGTGGGCAGATGCCACCACCATATCATTAGCAATGTTGAACCAGGTGAGCCAATTGCTGCATTCCTGCATTACTGCTTCATCGGTCTTAGACCCCATAATGATCAATACTTTCATGTATCAGTTTCTGAGTTTAAAAATTAAAAAATTGTCTAGTGAAATTAACCTTATCATCAATTATCCGGAGGGAAACTTATCCACCGGTTCTGAATATCTTTTCAATGATATGCGAAGGGAATAGAGGTACACCACTAGCTAAAGATTTAGGGTCACAGAAAATATCACTACCACTTCGTCAGAAAATATATTCGCTATTCATCATTCCGGCAAGCCGGGGATCGGTTTACTGTCTTTAATATTGCTTGTCAATACCCATTTAGATCAACGACCCTACAAATATTGCCTCGTTACAATTGGATAGGAAATATGGTTACATTTACCGCGATACCACTTATATCATTATATTGTAGAGGCGCTTTCGTTTTAGAAAATTTACAAGTTTGCTATGCGAACAAAAAACTTTTACATTTATTTTTCGCTTCTTTGCATCAACGTATTCATTGCGTTCGTTTCTTTTCTTAGTTTCCGCCTGGATCCCTTTCATCAGGTTTTCAGCAATGTCGGAGATGGATTAAAAAACAGTTTCACCCTCGTTAGTTATGTAAAAGAACCAGCTTCCCCTGATGGTATTTTCAAGTATAACACCTTTTCCTATCCCTACGGTGATTATGTTTATTATACCGACAATACTCCGCTTTTCGCTATTCCGTACCGCTGGATTTGTTTACATGTTCATGACGTGTCCGCATATGCACTCGTGACCTTCAACATTTTGATCATACTGACGATAATAATCAGCAGCTTTATACTTTATAAGATATTCCGGCAATTACTTGACGAACATGTTTTTTCATATATAATGGCGATCATTCTGCCCTGGACTAATACTCAAGTGTTGCGGATCTGGCGTGGTCACTACAACTTGTCCTTTTCTTTTTTGATCCTATTGGCCATATGGCTCATGATCCTCTGGCATAAAAACAAAAACGTATTGAAGAAACAAATTGGCGTGGGGATCGCTATGGTTTTGTTGACTATTGCAGGCTTCCTGGCTCATGGCTATTACCTGGCTATTCTAGGCATGTTCATCACCTCCATGCTATTTTTTTATGGCTTATTCAGTCGTAGAGAAAGATATGGGAAGACCTCACTGATAGCATCGGCTGTCTATCCGATATTATCTCTTGGCCTGACAATGCTGCTACTATTGGCTACCGATCGATACTTGCCGCTGAGGAAAGAAACCGCCCATGGATATGATGATATGTTTCAAAAAACGCGCGTCCTCAGTCTTTACAACCATTATACGTTCGAGAAAATATTCTTTCCATTCTATTATGATGGCGCAGATACCACCGGCAACCCTGATAAAGCAGCTTACCTCGGCAATATCGGTTTATACGCCCTGGCGATTATTGTTATCATTATGCTGATCAGTAAGCCTTTTCGACTGCGTATTGCCGGCATACAAAAGATCTTTTTCAAAAGCTCGCTGAACGCCGCAATTTTGATAAGTTCGGTGATCATGCTATCTGTTTCTATGGGAGAAGTTTACACTACTGCCTATGACTTTACCGAACATGGCTACAAATTTGTCAATATATTTAACCCGTTTCTTTATCTACATCTTGTCACGAACAGGGTTGAGCAGTTTAGGGTGATCATACGATTCGTATGGCCGTTCTATTTCGGCTTTTATATTTGGCTACTGTACACGCTGGTGTCAGTATACCGGGAATCGGGGAAAAAACTAAAAACAGCTATCATCATCGCCATCCTTTTCCTCGGTGGTTCAGAATTGATTGATTTTGTTGTGGCATTACAGGACAAAACAAACAATGAAAATTATCTCAGCGCAGAACATATCAAAGAAACGGTTCCGGGTCACCTTAACCCGGAAAAATACCAGGCAATACTGCCTATTCCATACTATTTTGTTGGCTCAGAAGATTTTGATATTACATTGGATGATGATGATGATTGGAGCAGGTATACCTATCTCCTGCACCTCAACACGGGCCTGCCATTGATGTCCAGCAAAATGTCAAGAACACCACCCTTGATGAATAAGAGATTGATGGAATTTGTTGCTTATGATAGTTTAGATAAAGATTTAAAGGAAAAACTAAACAACAAACCTATTCTTGTCGCTGTTAATAAAAGGCTGCTCACGGATATGAGCGGCGGAAATGTAATCCACTGTAAGGACCGGATAAATCTCTACACCGGGTGCCTGCAGTTCGCAGCACGTCACCATTTAGAACCTGTAGACAGCGCAAATGGGGTTATTTTTTACGACTACTTTCCCAAGTAATATTATTTGGACAAAATCGATTTAGCCTGATCAGCAGTTCTTATATTTCCAGTGCCGGCTTTTGCCTTCGGCTATCCACTCCAGCGCCTGCGCTATTCTTTTCTCGCGTGTGGCATCAGTCTTTGCTTCTTCAAACCATTCAATATACTCTTTGCGGTTAGAATAGCTAAAGCCCTTAAACACTTTTTCGGCCTGCTTATTTTTATTCAGTTCTTTGTTAAAGTAGTCAGGTGTTTTCAGTTCCTTCTTTTCTTTCTCAGTCGGCTTTGCGCGCACCACTTTCGCGCCTTCTTCATTCAGCTTCATCGCCGCCCTTATATATTTCTTCAGCACGGCGTCTTTGGGCAAGTCCTTGAGCGTGTACAATTTGTTCAGATGCCCCATACCATACCATCCTTTCCCTCGCCCACATTCAGTATTTTGTCGGGATCATCCATTATTGAAGCCTTCCAAAATCCAAACGAGGCATGCTGCTTAAATGCGGCCATATTGCACACCATAGCACCATGATACATAAAACATGGGAAGCTCCACTTCCAGGTCTCTTCCACATCCGGACAGGTAGTGTGAATAAGCGCCCGGAGGTGTTCAAGAATAGGTTTTGCAAAATCTGCTGCCTTTTCCAGGTAAGCGTCTACCCGTGGATCGTAACTGGCCATATTTTCTACTTAAAGCGCGACAAACTTAAAAACAAAAATATCATTTTCGAACCAAAACGACCTTTTCTTCCCGCTTCACCATCCTGCCTATCGGCATCAGGAACGATGAAAGGAAATTATGCTTAGAAAGCAATTCAACCATTTCATCCTTTGCATCTTCACTCACCGCCACAAGCAATCCCCCATTGGTCTGCGGATCAGGCAGCAGGCTGAAGGCTTCCATTACGTCAACACCAGCATCAAAAAATATTTTATTGCTGTAGCCATTCCAGTTGCGGTAAGTGGCATCGGGCACGATCCGCTGCGCAAGGTACTCTTTCACCCCTTCCATTACCGGTATCTGCGAATAGTACACTTCAGCCGATAAACCCGCCCCCTCAGCCATTTCTATCAAATGCCCGGCCAGGCCAAAACCTGTAACATCAGTCATCGCACTAACACCTTTTATCTTGCCCAATACTTCACCCAACCTATTGATTTGTGTAAGCTGATCGATCAGCGATATCCGGTGCTCTTCTTTGAGCACATTTCTCTTCTGCGCAGTCGCCAGTATACCGCTGCCCAATGGTTTTGTCAGGAAGAGCAAGTCGCCCTCTTTTGCTGTACTGTTTTTCTTCAGGTCAGCGATCGCGCATAGGCCATTCACCGCCAGCCCGAAGATAGGCTCCGAGCTATCTATGCTATGCCCTCCGGCCAATGGTATGCCAGCTGTGGTACAAACTGCCCGCGCACCCTCCAGTACTCGCTGCGCTAATGATACAGGCAACTTCTCTACAGGCCAGCCTAGTATCGCAACAGCCATGATTGGTTTGCCGCCCATGGCGTATACATCGCTGATCGCATTTGCTGCAGCTATCCGCCCGAAATCATACGCATCATCTACAATAGGCATGAAGAAGTCCGTTGTAGATATCAGAGCCATGCCGTTGCCAAGATCATACGCGGCGGCATCATCATTGGTGCTATTGCCTACCAGCAGCTTTACATCAAGCGGCTGTGCAATGTCCGTCTTCAGTATTTCCTCCAGCACAGACGGCGCTATCTTACAACCGCAGCCAGCACCGCGCGAGTACTGGGTAAGCTTTATTTCAGTGCTTTCTAATTCCATGATATAGTATTTCTAATCTTTTAGTGCCATGCTGTTCTCTACAGCATCTACTTTATTGCAAATGATCTTTTTCATCCGGAAGACCGGAAGAAATAGCGCACTCGGCTGATCTACCAATTTTGATGCTTTCCAAAACAGAAGCGATGCTGATTTCACCAATTTGTTTTCACTTTGCGGCATCATATAAGTATTGCTACGGCTCTCTATATCTTTCGCATAAAACTTATCATAGTAGCACAGCAATATCCGGAAGCACTCCCGCAGATCACCTTCGTTCAAATAACGGATAGCATCTTTTGCGGCATGCCCGCCAAGCCTCTTTTGTATGCGGAAAATAGAGTCCATCAATTGCTGCTTTTCAAATTTCCCATACTGCGTCACTATGTGATCCAGTCGTTCTTCAAACGGTATATCTAAAAAATATAAAGGGGCACGCCTCATGGTCTCCCATAGCGGACCCGGTACATTTACGGACCCTATCCTGCGGCTTTCATCCTCCAGCCATATCGCATCTTGTCCGCTCGCTTCACATGCGGCATTCAGCCCAGTTGCAAGTTCATTCTCAAACATCTCCTGGGTAGGCTGCGGCTCTTCGCCCAATGCACCAAATGCCGAGCCTTTATGATGTGCTAAACCCTCAAGGTCTACCACGGCTTGCCCTTTTCCAGCGAGCTCTTTTAATACATCTGTCTTACCAGAACCGGTATATCCACCGAGCATTTTGAAAGAATAAGGCCGCTCAAATTGCTGTAACACCCAATTGCGATAGGCTTTATACCCTTCATTTAATACATAAACTTCGAAACCATACAGATCTAATAACCATGCTACGCCGGCACTACGCATACCGCCCCGCCAGCAATGAACCAGCACCGTGTTGGGGCCTTTTTTGCCTGATACCTCACCCTTAATACCGATTGTATTTGTTAATGATTTGCAATCTGAAATGATTTTTTCGACGGCTTCAACCATTTTTTTCATTTTCACACCAAAAAAATCCAGCCCGGTTTTTATCGCCTCTTCCCGCCCCTGCCGTTTGTAAATAGTGCCTACAATTTTACGCTCATCATCAGAAAATAACGGAAGGCTATGCGCGCCCGGAATCCGCGCGTGTAGGTATTCTCCGGGACTTCTCACATCAATTATGGGGTGTATTTTGGCGAGAATCAGAAACTCGTCAATGCCTATTTTTTTCATCAGGTCAATAGGCAATTTTAGCAATCATATAAAATAAACAATTCAAAC
>CAINOM010000405.1 GCA_903851455.1 uncultured Bacteroidota bacterium
AAAAATCGATCTGGTTATTTAGCCTCAACAGGTCGGGGCGAAAACCAATGTGATCATTGCAGAAATCCGTCTTGCCTTTTTCGTAGGTGCCGTTGATCCATTTCTCCCACGAAAGATCAACGTTCGAAGCGTTAGTATAATAGCCGTACAACTCGCCGCTGGAAATAAAAGGAAAGCACTGCTGCACAAAAGGCAACAATAGAATGGTAAAAACAAACATCAACAGCCTCTGTTTTGCCTTCCGCCCCATTAAGTTAGAATCTGAAATAGATGAAAGGGTTAAACGTAGACACCGTGATTCGCCCTGCTGATATAACGCACAGTAGAATAGCCACGAACGCCATGGCAAAATGCATCTTCAACGAATGGTCTTTGTAAAACACATTATCCTGTATCTTTTTTCCAATGGCAGGTATGGTGAAAAACGAAAAGAATGCCGCTATGGCGAGGAACGTGAGGTATTCGGTATCAGGTCTCCATGCATCTGTGCCAGCATGCCACGTCAGCATCCGGTGCAGATAACCTAATGCCACATTGAGATGCTCCGTTCTGAAGAAGACCCATCCTACGATCACCACCGGGAAAGTATATAAAACCGCAGCCTTCCCCATTTTCTCCAGCCACTTACCCGCAAATATCCGCTCGATGACCAGGAAGAAACCATGATATGCACCCCAGATCACAAAGCCCCAGGCGGCACCATGCCACAGGCCGGAAGCCAGGAACACCAGCCACAGGTTGAAGTACAACCGCAATTTGCTGTTCACCCTGTTACCACCCAATGGTATGTACAAATAGTTTCGCATCCAGGTGCCAAGCGTCATGTGCCACCTGCGCCAGAAATCGGTGATCGACACCGAGGTGTACGGATTATTGAAATTTTCCGGGAACCTGAACCCCATCATCAGCCCCAGCCAGATGGCCATATCATAGTACCCCGAGAAGTCGAAATATATCTGGAAGGTATAGCTCAGCGCGCCCATCCATGCCGTGCCCGTTCCCAGCTCACTATGGGGCAACTTAAATATGGCGTCCGCTGCCGCACCCAGTACATTAGCGATCAGCACCTTTTTTCCGAGGCCTATAAAAAAACGGTAGATGCCCCTCAGTCTGTTGTCCGGCGTTTCGAACTCAGTATGGTCATATATCTGGTCTGCAAAATCATGAAACCTGATAATAGGCCCCGCTATCAGCTTTGGGAACAGGATAATGTATAACTGATAATCCCAGAAATTCTTTAACGGTTTATGTATACCACGGTATACATCGACTACATAAGTTATGGTCTCAAAGGTGTAGAATGAGATACCTATTGGCAGCACCAGCTTTACCCAGGCTATTTCCTTTATCCCAAACCGGGCAAGTAGGTAATTAATATTCTCAACAAAGAAATTGCTGTACTTAAAATAGAAAAGCAAGCCAAGGTTGATACACAAAGAAACACACATCAATGCCATCCGCTTTCGCTTCTGTGTCATTGCGTCCATTAACCGTACAACATAGAAATCGACTATGGTCGTGCCCAGAAGTACGAAAATAAAAACCGGTGCGCCCCATGCATAAAAGAATACACTGCCGCACAGAATAATGGGATTCTTAAACCGTTTCGCAGCAATGTAATAAAGCAGGAAAAACAGGGGTAGAAAGTAAAAAATAAAAATAATACTGCTGAAGACCATATCGGTTAAAATATATAATTGAACGAAAGATGCGAAAAAAAATTGCTATTATTCAAACAAAATCAAAAAATCTGTGATTACCGCTTATTTTTGCACCCACTTATAAAGGTAATATGAAAAACACACCATTCACACAAAGACACTTGGCCCTGGGTGCTAAGATGGCAGGATTTGCCGGATACAACATGCCTATATCCTATACCGGCATCAATGAAGAGCACCATTGCGTGCGCACAAATGCGGGCGTTTTTGATGTGAGCCACATGGGTGAGTTCATGCTGAAAGGACCGGACGCGCTGGATCTTATACAGCGTGTAACAAGTAACGATGCAGCCAAACTCAGTGATGGCCAGGCGCAATATTCCTGCCTGCCAAATGAGAACGGTGGCATCGTGGATGACCTGCT
>CAINOM010000406.1 GCA_903851455.1 uncultured Bacteroidota bacterium
ACAGCTATGACTATATGAAGACATGGCACTACGTGAATATGGAAAAAGGCAAGGGATATGAGCCTACGAAGGACGGCAACATCATCAACGCGCTCAATAAGGCAATTGGAGAACTGGAACACAGGGAGAACATGAGCAAGGATGATATCAAGAAGGACCTGATGATCATCTTTCACCTGGTTGGCGACCTGCACATGCCGCTGCATGTAGGATATGAAGAAGACAAGGGTGGCAATTCTATACAGGTGAAATACCTGGACCACGATGCCAACCTGCACCGTGTATGGGATACCGAAATAATAGAGAGCGAAAAGATTACCATTAACGATTGCCTGCTGCAGTTGAGGAATTTCAATAGCGAAGAAATAGCCGGATTTAAGAAAATAGATGTGGAGAACTGGACCCATGAACCGCGTGCGCTGCTCAGCAATGTTTACGCTTTCAAGAACAACACGATAGACCGGGCGTATGTGGACAGGAATAAGAAGATCGTGGAAATGCAATTACTTATCGCTGGCATCCGGCTTTCGGCCGTGCTTGAGCAGGTGTTTAAGGCGTAGGAATGCTGCATTATGAAAGAAGCGCGTTAAAATTAACGCGCCTCTCTTTTTTAATCACACACAATTGAAAAAACCGGATCATTTTCACAGTAATAAGAATAAGGTAATATTCTCTCGCTTTTTTCCACTAATCGTATTAATTGTTGTAAAAAGAGCATGCCACGGCAGGCAGCTGTAGCGTCTTGGTTGAAAAATGAGCAAGGACCGGGAAATACACATGGCGCTTACCGATAATGTGGAGAAATATTCACACAGGGTACTCACTTTTTCATGCCCGGGTACTTCATGTGGAGGCTTTGCAGCGTCTTTTGCAGCGTACTGGCGACGATATATGACTTGTACCAATTCTGGTCGGAGGGGACGATGTGCCACGGGACTTCGTTGCAATGTTTAAACGCATCTTCGTAATACTTCATGTATTTATCCCATAGTTTCGATTCCTTAAAATCCCCGGCATTGTACTTCCACATTTTCTGAGGGTCTTGCAATCGTTCATCCAGCCGCTTCAGCTGCTCGTCGTGGGAAATATGGAGATAGAACTTGAGTATGTGGGTGTCGTTGTGCTCGGTCAGTAATTTTTCAAAGTCGTTGATCGCCTTCATCCGTTGCCTGGCGGTCTTGTCGTCGACAAATCCGTGTACGCGGGTTATCAGGATGTCTTCATAGTGTGAACGATTGAAAATATGGATCATCCCCTTTGCCGGCGCGTGCTGGTGTATGCGCCACAAAAAATCGTGTGCCAGTTCTTCTTTTGTCGGTTCTTTGAATGATTCAACGTTAACTCCCTGTGGGTTCATGCTTGTAAACACATCGCGTGTGAGGCCGTCTTTACCAGCAGCATCCATGCCCTGTATTACAATGAGTATGCTGTGCTTACCCTCGGCATACAGCAGGTTCTGGAGTTTGTCGAGGTCTTTTAGAATTTCCTCAAGTTCTCCTTTTGTCTTGTTTTTTTTTATGTCTTCCGGCGCGGTGGTAGAAATATCTTTCAGTTTCATAAAAAACCCGAAACCCCAAAAGGGGCCTTTTCTTGTTTTAAGTGTTTCGTAAAAATAGGGTTGTTTTCAAGGATTTCCTATAGGACTGCGTTGTTCTTTGCAGCAATTACCATGTTCTACCAGTGACGTTTTAATGGGTCTTTACAACCCGTTTTGTTTGTTTTGTCACTTTCTATAGTTGTAACAACATACTGATTTACATGCAAACTAAATATGTGGTTACCTTTCTGAAACAAAAGTTTTATCTTGGCAATATGAGGGAGGTTGCCAGGTGTCGTTTTATTATGAAGTATGATGAATAAGCCCATTATTTTCTGTTGTTTTTTGCTGTTTGTTTTTTCGTGTACGAATAAAACAGCGGAAAATAATGTGGAAAAGGGAACGGTAGTGGCACGTGATACCCTGCTTCCGCCCAAGGTTACGCTTCTTGCCTCATTACCCGACAGCCTGCAGCCCAAAACGACCGTTTTGGATAATGTGCATCAACCCAGGACGGCTCCTGTTTCCAAGGCCCCGGTCCCGGTTTTGTTACCCGTTTTGAAAAATGGCAGGGGTGAGCCCGTTAAGGACGAGGAGGGCAAGCCGTTCATTATGGGGGATGGCGGCATATCTAATTTCACAACGTATACCACTGACAATGGGCTGGCACTGGACGCTGTAAGTTGCTCTATCAGAGATAAAGCGGGTAACCTATGGTTTGGTACATATGGTGGTGGTGTCAGCCGATATGACGGCAGATCATTTACTACTTTCTCTGTGGCGCAGGGCCTTGCCAATAATACGGTCTGGAGTATTGCTGAAGATAAAGCCGGTAACCTCTGGTTTGGCACAAACGGTGGGGGCGCAAGCCGTTTTGACGGCAAGTCGTTCACAACTTTTTCAATGGCGCAGGGCCTTGCCAACAATGTGGTGTACAGTGTAAAGGAGGATAGGTCGGGCAAGCTCTGGTTTGGTACTTATGGCGGCGGTGTGAGCTGTTATGACCCGGCAGGCCGTGGTGAGTCAAAGCTATTTACCACTTACACTGCGGCACAGGGGCTGGCAAACAACGTAGTGTACTGTATCACGGAGGATAAAACCGGCAACCTGTGGTTTGGGACCAAGGGCGGCGGCGTAAGTTGCTATGACGGTCAAACGTTTAAAAATTTTACTACTGCGGACGGCCTTGCCAATAATACGGTCTGGTGTATAGCGGAAGACAAGGCGGGTAGTCTTTGGTTCGGGACATGGGGAGGTGGGCTAAGCCGTTATGAGCCATCCGGCGGAGCCAAGGCATTTGTTACTTTTTCCACCGCGCAAGGCTTAGCAAACAACGTGGTAAGAAGCATAGCTGAAGATAATGCCGGAAACCTGTGGGTAGGGACCGATGGCGGCGGTGTTAGCCGTTATGATCCATCAGCGTTATCGAAAGGCTCGAAGCCCTTCACCACCTTTACTACTGCACAGGGGCTTAACAATAACCTGGTTTATACCATTGTAGAAGATAAGGCAGGCAATCCATGGTTTGGCACTTATGGCGGTGGCGTGAGCCGCTATTACGGCAGATCGTTTACTACGTTTTCCATTGCGCAGGGGCTTGCCAATAATATAGTTTACAGCATGGCCGAAGACAAAGAGGGCAACCTGTGGTTCGGGACCTATGGCGGCGGTGTAAGTCGTTTCGATGGAAGGTCATTCGCCAATTTTTCTCCTGCCAACGGACTTGCTAATAATAAAGTCTGGAGCGTTGCTGTTGACAGGGGCGGAAGCCTGTGGTTCGGCACAGATGGTGGTGGTGTGAGCCGTTACGGTACTTCCACGTCGCAGCATGGGCAGCCATCGTTTACCACATTCAGTACGGCGCAGGGACTTGCCAATAATGTAGTGTACAGCATAGCCGAAGATAAAGCAGGCAATCTATGGTTTGGTACCAATGAAGGTGGTGTGAGCCGTTATGACGGTAAGTCGTTTACAACTTTTACCACCGCACAGGGGCTAGCGAGTAATGTAGTCTCAAATATCTACGAAGATAAAACAGGGATACTCTGGTTCGGGACCAACGGTGGCGGCGTGAGCAGGTACGATCCGTCGGCTTCTATCAAAACAAGTTCGTTCATCAACTTTACTACTGCGCAAGGGCTGGCAAATAACACGGTCTATAATATCGCGGAAGATGAAGCAGGGAATATCTGGTTTGGCACGCAGGAGGGATTGAGTGTGCTCAGTAAAGAGGTTGCGTCGAAATTGTCTTCATTGTCAGCGCCAGGCGGCAGTTCGGCCAATGCCAAAGCACCGGGCGGAGAGGCGCATTTTTTCAAGACATTCACTACCACTGATGGGCTGCCGGATAACCTTGTGACACAGGTATTTCAAATGCCGAACGGAAAGATGGTAGTGGGCACTAACCTGGGCATTGCCATGTTCAACCCTTCAACTGATCTCAACTCACTCGGTGAATTAGAAACGTATAACTCCGTGACCAGTTACCCGGTCAAAGATATAAACGGGGGTCAGCATGGTATGCTGCTGGATAGCAAGGGGGTGATCTGGGCCGGGACCGGCAGCGAGAAAACTGCACTGGTGAGATTTGCCCCGGCCGCATTGCCTGCCAACAAAAATCCACCAATAGTCGTCATTAAAGGTATAAAGGTGAATGAAGAGCGCATTTGCTGGTACGACCTCGAAAGGGCAAAGAACGGGGTACGGAAAACGACGGCGGACAGCAACACCATACCAGACTATATTACAGAAGAGGTGACGACGATGGGTAAAGT
>CAINOM010000407.1 GCA_903851455.1 uncultured Bacteroidota bacterium
CGGGGATACTTACCTGGGCGGCGATGACATGGATAATCTACTCGTGCGTTTCTGGCAGGAAGACGGCGGCGAAGGCAGTTCAGACCTTGGCTTTGGCAGTTCGATCGATAAGACACTGATGCAGCAACTGAGGGTGACTGCAGAAAAAGCAAAGATCCATCTTTCGAACAATGATGTTTTCGAAGGAGAAATAAATGGCAAAGCCGTTCGCGTCACAAAACAGGAATTCAACGATCTGATACAACCGCTTATTGATCGCACCATCAGTGCCTGCACCAGTGCGCTGAAGGATGCCGGACTTACCACTCAGCAAATAGATGCTGTAGTAATGGTGGGCGGGTCTACCCGTGTGCCACTGGTGAAAGAAAGCGTTAGTAAGTTCTTTGGCAAGGCTGTTCACGACCAATTAAATCCAGACGAAGTGGTAGCCCTTGGCGCGGCGGTACAGGCGGATATACTCGCCGGCAACAATACAGAAATGCTGCTGCTGGATGTTACCCCCCTGTCGCTGGGCATTGAGACCATGGGAGGACTGATGGATGTGCTCATACCCCGCAACTCTAAAATACCTGTAAAGGCCAGCCGCCAATATACCACGCAAAAAGACGGACAAGGCGGCATGCGCATATCCGTATTCCAGGGTGAACGCGACCTGGTGCAGGACAACAGGAAGCTGGCAGAATTTAACCTGACCGGTATACCCGGCATGCCGGCAGGTATGCCCAAAGTGGAAGTTTCATTCCTGATAGATGCGGATGGAATACTAAAAGTAAGCGCTACTGAGCTGCGCAGCTGCACAGCGCAGAGCATAGATGTAAAGCCGCAGTATGGCCTTACTGATGAAGAAGTAGAAAAGATGCTGCTCGACTCGCTGACGCATGCCAAGGACGATATAAAAACAAGAGCACTCGTAGAGGCATCAACAGAAGCGCAGCAGATGCTGGAGACCACGGAGAAATTCCTTACCAAGTACCGTGAGGCACTCACAGATGAAGAAGTGGCAATAACGAACGACCGTATGCAGATACTCCGTGAAGCCATTGCAGCTCAAGACAAAGACCGCATACAGCACGAAACGGAAATACTCAATGATGTGTCCCGGCCTTATGCAGAACGCGTGATGGAAGGAGCTTTGAAAGATGCGATGAAGGGAAAGAAGATAATATAAACCCCAAAGGTAGGTAGCGTATGAGTATGCAAAAGTATGTGTAAATTTGGTTTAGCATGCGTGGAATAGCATTCAGCCGCCGGTTTTTTTATTAGCAACCTCGAGAAGTATTCGTCGAATACCAATGACTCGGAGCTGTTGGCAGACGTAAATCAAGCCGATGTTATAATAGTTGAGGAGATAGTAGACGTCTTAGATTCAGAAAGTGTTAACAATTTGGCAAGCCTGTTCCGCAAGCTCAACGGGTTTACCCAGCTGGGCGGCTCGAGCGCCTGGCATGCGCAACATTTCGGCGCCGACCGGCTGGCGAGCGGGCGCTGGCGCGGCAGCGCCACGCTGGCAGCTTGATGGAG
>CAINOM010000408.1 GCA_903851455.1 uncultured Bacteroidota bacterium
CCTTTACCACCTCTACTCTCCAACAGACGGCTTCTACCCGACTCGGCTTCGCACCTTCAAGAACTATGCGCGCTGCGCAGAAGCTCTACGAGGCAGGCCACATCACCTATATGCGTACCGACTCGGTGAACCTGTCGGAAACGGCTATAGATGGGGCACGCGCAGCTATTTATTCGCAATATGGCGAGCGTTATCACCAGCAGCGCATATTCAAGACGAAGAGCGACTCGGCGCAGGAAGCGCATGAGGCCATCCGCCCGACGGATATGAACGCAACTACTGCCGGTGATGCAGACACTACGCGCCTGTATGAGCTGATATGGAAGCGCACCATGGCCTGCCAGATGGCGGATGCACAACTGGAGCGTACGATAGCTAAAATAACCGTTTCTACACAGCCAGATGCGCTTACCGCTTCAGGTGAAGTGATGAAGTTTGACGGCTTCCTGAAAGTATATAGTGAAGGCCATGACGATGAGGATGGCGAAGACGAGAACGAAGGCATGCTGCCGCCGCTTGTTGCCGGCCAGGTACTGGATATGCAGCGCATGGTAGCTGCAGAGCGTTTCTCAAGGCCTGCTCCGAGATATACGGAAGCATCGCTGGTAAAGAAACTGGAAGAGCTGGGCATAGGCCGCCCGTCTACCTACGCACCTACCATCAGCACCATACAGGCAAGGGGCTATGTGGAGAAGCGGGAGAAAGAAGGCGTGAAGCGCGATTTCCGCGTGCTGACCCTGAAGGACGATAAGATAACAAAGCTTACAGACAGCGAGAACTACGGCGCTGAGAAAAATAAATTATTCCCTACCGACCTGGGCATGGTGGTGAACGGTTTTTTGCGTGAACACTTTGAGAAGGTAATGGATTATGACTTCACCGCGAAGATCGAAGCCCAGTTCGACAGCATTGCCGAGGGCAAGCAGTTGTGGAATAAGATGATCGATGATTTCTACCTGCCGTTCCATGAGACGGTAGAGCATACCATAGAGAACGCCAGCCGTGCTAAGGGTGAGCGTGAACTGGGTGTGGACCCGACCAGCGGCAAGCCCGTGGTTGCCCGCCTGGGCCGCTTCGGACCGATGGTGCAGATAGGCGTATCGGAGACGGAAGAAAAACCAAAGTTTGCCAAGCTGCGCACCAACCAGAGCATTGAGACCATCACGCTGGAAGAAGCGCTGGAACTCTTCCGCCTGCCGCGTAACCTGGGCCAGTTTGAAGGGGAAGATGTAGTGGTGAACATCGGCCGTTTTGGTCCGTATGCGCAGCACGCAGGGCTTTTCTACTCGCTGAAAAAAGAAATGGATCCTTATACAGTGGAGCTTACAGAAGTGTCGCCACTGATAGAGGAAAAGAGAAAAGCAAAAGCAGAGAGCGAAATAAAGGTTTTTGAGAAAGAAAAAATAAGGATACTGAAAGGCCCGTATGGTCCATACATCAAGCAGGGTCTTCGCAACTTCAAGATACCAAAGGAGAAATCTGAGAAGCCTGAGGCACTTACCATAGAAGAAGTGAAAGCGATAATAGAAGAAGGTAAAGCTAACCCACCTAAGAAATCAGCAAGGGGTAAGTTTAAGGCGAAGAAATAACTATAGCTTGTCGTAGAGACGCAATGCATTGCGTCTCCACCAACATACACATTTTGATACACCAACCCCGGCCACCGCCGGGGTTGTTTGATTATTGGCGATTGTTGCGTGTCAAAGAGCAGCAAAATATTGCCTCTACCGGGAAGCAACATATGGTTATTGGAGATATTGAGTATTGCAGAGACGCAATGCATTGCGTCTCTACGCGTTGACAACACATCGTTATAGCCGCTGGGGCTGCCTTTTTCACAACTTGTGGATATTCTATGACAGAACCGTGCTTTTTTTTGATTTATCTTTATAAAGCTACCAACATTCAGAAGGAATAAAATCGATGATCCGGGTTTCTACCATGGGGTGTGAAATAAATGGGAATGATGGATCGTTATAACGGTTTAGTATTCAGGATAAAAAAGGCACAGGATTTGCATTGTATTTATAAAGGAAGGTGTTTGATTTTTAATTTGAATTTGAAAGGATGCAATCAAATAAAGAGATAAAAGCGCTTTTGACGCTGATAGACGATCCGGATAGTGAGGTGTATGATACAGTAGCGTCGAAGCTGTTGCATTATGGTAAGGAGATCATTCCTAACCTGGAGCAGCTTTGGGAGGCGACGGGTGATGAGGCTGTGCAGGAGCGGATCGAATTGCTGATACACCGCGTACATTTTAATGATCTGCAGCGCGATTTTATGGAGTGGGGCCGGTCGAAACATCCCGAGCTGCTGCGTGGCGCCATACTGGTGGCCCGTTTTCAGTTTCCCGACCTTAATGTGCCGGCCATACTCACCCAGTTCGACCAGATGCGCCGCAACATATGGCTGGAGCTGAACAACTATCTTACGCCCCTGGAGCAGGTAAATGTCTTCAACAGCATTCTTTACAACTTTTACAAACTGCAGGGTCATGAGCTCACCGACCGTGATCCGAAATACTTCTTCATCAACCAGGTGCTGGAAAGCAAGCAGGGCAATCCATATACCATAGGAGTGCTCTACCTGGCCCTTTGCGAGATGCTGGACATTCCGATCTTCGCAATGGATGTGCCGAGGCAGTTCATTTTTGCTTACATAGATACACTGCACAGTTTCTTCAGTACG
>CAINOM010000409.1 GCA_903851455.1 uncultured Bacteroidota bacterium
AAAGATTTTCTACTGAAATAATGGAAGACATTTATGAAAAAACTTATGCTCTGTCTGTTGCTCGCGGTGTCGGGCGGCATCACCCAAGCCCAAAAAGTAACAGTAAGCCTGGCCGGGATTTCGGCAGGTTTTAATGGCGATGGCAATGTAGGATACCTGACCGAAATGCAGGAACCGGACGATGTGACCGTGGATGCCGCCGGTAATATTTACTTTGTGGATGGCGACAACCACCTGGTAAGAAAGATATCTATTGCCAATGGCCTGGTCACCACCATAGCAGGTGGTGGCACAGCTACCGCCGACGGCGTACCCGCCACCAGCGCTGTACTTGCACCTAAGTATATGTGCATGGATGCGGCGGGAAACATTTACATAACGACTGCAAACAAAATAAGGGAGATCAACGCCTCAACGGGTACTATCAGCACCATTGCAGGGCTGGATACATCCGGTTACAACGGTGATGGTATACCAGCAGCTACAGCGTTACTGAACGTACCGTGCGGTATCTGTATAGACGCTGCCAATAACCTCTATTTTGCAGATTCTGCCAACCAAAGGATCAGGAAGATAACCGCATCGACAGGTTATATATCTACCATTGGTGGTAATGGGGTGGCCGGGCATTCGGGTGATGGGGGAGCTGCCACATCAGCAAATATCTTTGACCCTGTAGCTATATGTATCGATGGCGCTGGGAACGTATTTTTTTCTGACCAGGTGGCTATTTATATCCGCAAAATAAGCCCGGGAGGCATTATGTCGGTTGTAGCCGGCGATGGTACAATAATGGCTTCCGGCGATGGTGGCCTGGCGGTAGATGCCGGTATAGGAACAATATTTGGAATGTGCGTAGATGATTCAGACAATATATACATTAACGACCAAAGCTGCTCCTGCCGGAAAATAAGCAAGGCTACGGGCAGGATAAACATTGTAGCTGGTGAAATAAGCAATTCCGGTTACAATGGCGATGGCATGAACTCTCTTGTTACTTACTTCAGTTCGCCTTATGGAATACATGTAGACCATGCAGGCAACATCTATGTGGCAGACCACGGCAATAACCGTGTGCGTAAAGCTATAAGCCTGCAGCACACGCCAAAGTTTGTATATGGCAGGGGCCAGACCATAAAGCCATGTCCTGCAACCCCAACCGATTTCAGCATGCAAATGGCAATAACAGACCTGGACTCAGCACAAACAGAAACATGGTCGGTGATAACTGCGCCATTGCACGGCACACTGTCGGGGTTCCCGTCCTCGGTATCTTCTATAGGCAAAGCAGGTGTGGTAACACCACCGGGCACTATATATACACCGGGCGCTGGATTTTCGGGAAATGACTTTTTTACAGTAAGAGTGACTGATGGCGGGCTTTCAGATACGATGATGGTATATGTTTCGGTTCCGGTATCGGCGCCTTCAGCAGGAACGATAACACCACTTTATGATACTATTTGTGCGTACCAGTCAACCATGTGTACAGAAACAGTGAGCGGTGGAATATGGGGTACGCCGGGTTATGACAATTATATCATCGGTGGCATGTTCATAGGCAATGTAGCCGGACTGGATACCATCACTTATATGGTAACTGACGGCTGCGTGATGAGCACCAGCACGTATGTGTATGTGCGCACCTTGCCCGATGCTGGTATCATAACTGGCAGCGATACGGCATACGTAGGCTATACGACTGCTCTGGCTGATACAGCAGTGGGCGGCGTATGGAGTAGTTCGGATATCACTATTGCGACAGTCTCCAGTACAGGGGTAGTGACAGGAGTTGCACCAGGGATCGTTTCAATAATGTATGATGTTTCCGACACCGTATGTACAGGAACTGCTGGTACTGTCTTCTGGGTTGTGGGAGGCTCGCCATTGATTGTGAATACTGTTAACGGCAATGATAAAATGGTTATAGCTCCCAATCCGTCTAATGGCCGCTTCAACATCAATATTACTTCGAAGGTAGATGAGCAGGTGACCATTACAATCACAAATATTATGGGACAGGAAGTAAAGAAGATCAGCTGTGCTACGAACAGCCTGATACAGGCAGAACTTAATGTACCTGCGGGTGTTTACCTGCTGAATGCAACAGGCACCCACATAAAGCTGACCGACAAGATCGTAGTAGAATAATACATTATCACCAGTACAGTTCTCCCCATTCCGCATGATCCCCTTTTACAAAGTGGGTCATTTGGAATGGGGTTTTCAATTTCTTTTCAGGCCTGCGCTGAACCACCATTTCGGGCGCGGGGCGCAGCTCTCTTCAATAACCCGATCAATCCCAGTACCGGCCCAAGAGCCAGCAGGATATAAATATAGCGGGCGTTATCCAGGGTCTTCACCGCACTGATAAACTGGATGCTGATGATGGTAACAGAGAACCCAATGCAGTTGACAATGGTGAGCGATGTGCCCTTTGCTTCAGGTGGGGCGTTCTTTGCGACGAGTGCAGAGAACAAGGGCGAGTCGGCGATGACAGCAATGCTCCACATAAACAGGAAAGCAAAGAACAGAATGGAGGAGCTATGGAACAGCAGCAGTGGAGATAGGAAACAGCAGAGACATGATACAGACAGCGCAATAGTGGCTGTCCTTTTTACGCCAATGCGCTGAGAAATGATACCGCCTAAAACACAGGCAATGCTGCCCACTGAAATGATAGCGAACGACATGAGCGGAACGTTAAAACCTGCTGATGGGTAATAGCTTTTGTATGCGGTAAGCATTGCCGGCACAAATACCCAGAACGTATATAGCTCCCACATATGCCCGAAATACCCGAATGCGGCTACCCTGAACTCCCTGTTTTTGAAACCGGACAGAAATGCTGTGAAACTTCCCTTGACGCCGCGCTGCCGGTACGGGCCATCGGGAACCAATAGCAGCATGGCGGCCCCTCCAAGCACACAAAGGAGTGATGTGGCCATGATGACATACTTCCATGGCAATGCTACCATGGCTAATTTCAGCAAATGCGGGAGGGCTGTGCCCAGCACCAGTGCGCCCACCAGGAAGCCCAGTGAGCGGCCCAGTCCGTGCTGGTAATGATCTGAAGCTATCTTCATGCCTACGGGGTAAATGCCGGCAATGAAAAAACCGGTAAGAAAACGAAAGAACACCAGTTCGCCCGCGTTTATGCCATCGGTCGTTGCGGCAAGGGTTATCAATGCTGCAATCATAGCGCAGGTAAAGAAAACCCTTGACGGGGAGAAGCGGTCGGCGATGCTGAGTATGCCGAAGATGAGTGTGCCGGAGATGAAGCCGAGCTGCACCACGCTTGCCAGCAGCGCCGGGTAAGCCGGTCCAAGATGAAACTGCTGCACGATATCGCCCACAACTGCATTCCCTGCAAACCACAAAGAGGTGCAGAAGAACTGGGATATTACGATAACCGGCAGGATGCGCTTCATTGGATTTGAAGCTACAAAAAAGCGGCGGATTGCACGGGTATCGCTATCTAAAATATTTCGCGTTAACCCCGATCTCAAAAATCCGGCTATCGCTATTCATCCAGCTGCCCTATTTCTATATCTAACATCTAAGCAAGAATCGTTATTTTTGAACATGAAAAAATAAAACGATATACTTGGGCATCATTGATCAGAATAGGTTATACTTTTTTCCGGATAGTGTGATAAGTGAGATATGCCTGAATGAGGGGTTTAATTTTCCTTTTTATTTTGAT
>CAINOM010000410.1 GCA_903851455.1 uncultured Bacteroidota bacterium
CAAAATGGGATTTATACGCAGTAGACTTATTAACTACACTAATAAAGCAGTTCGTGGGTTTGTTTCACTGCGGCTAGCGCACAAGGCTATACAGCGTGGGTTGCAAAAACGAGGGTCTGTAGTGAAGCTTCAAAGTGAAAGTGGCATTACATGCAGGCATAGGAAAGGGTTTATTTCGGAACAAATGTCTGATGAAAGGAATTCTCCGCCAAAAAAACGGAGGGAAAGATACCCACAAATTGGCGGTCATTAATTTAAAACGGCGAAAAATAATCGTTGGGCGTCACTGAAAAAAATACGGTAAAAATACGGTTTTTTTTTATATGTCGAACTCACTACTTTTATGTAGCTATCAAGTCTCCTTATAGCGGAGAAAATCAAATCTTCAACAAAACATAAGACCATGGCAGAAACAAATAATACTTTACGGCTTGGCATTGTAATGGCTGGTGCCGTATCTGCAGGTGCGTACCAGGGCGGAGTTATAGATTATTTTTTCCAGATAATGGATGCCTGGGAGGCCGCGAAGAAAGCCCGGACTGCCGGGATACCAACGCACGAAGTCCGGCTGGATATTTTAAGTGGCGCTTCGGCCGGGGGTATGACCGCGGGTATGATGGTGGCTGCACTGCAGCAAGATCACCAGCCGGTAACACCCGATAAAAGGAATGATGAAGCGTATAAAAAGGGGAACGTCCTTTATAATGCATGGGTGAACCTGACGGATGACGAAATGATGCCTGTACTTTTAAGCACGGCAGATATAGCGCGCGAAGGCAAGGTGGTATCCGCGCTGAATGCAGACTTCATTAAGCAGATCGCTGAGCGCGAGATACAACCGGAAAAGTGCCCCATAAAGGAATTGCCTCCGTATGTGCATCCGAACATGGAAATCTTGCTTACGCTGACCAACCTTGCGGGGTTTCAATATCACTTATTTTTTACAGGGGTGCCGGGCAGCTATCATGCGATGGGGCAATACAGGGACTTTGCTTCCTTTAGCCTCGGTACAGAGTATAAGGACGATGGGAGAATACCCTTAAATATAAATGCCGGCACCGGAGATGCAGAGCTGAGGCAGGCAGCACCCGCGACCGGCGCTTTTCCGGTGGGGTTTGCCTACAGGGAATTTGTAAGAAGGAAGAAATATGTCTATGATAATGAGGATCTGTTGTTCGTGAAAAGAACAACGGCTTCCCCCGACCCCAGGGATATTGCGGCGAATCGCGATGAATTTAAACTAATGGATTTTGACGGGTACACCCCAGCTAATGGGGACGAACCATTTGTTACCTATCATGTGGATGGCGGGATGATCAATAATCAGCCATTCGATGTAACCATGAAGATCTTGAACAAGCTGGGTGCCAAAACGGAAAAAATAGCAGAGGAGGATTTTGATTCGACTATCATCATGATCGATCCTTTCCCGGCAGTTGAATCTGTGATGAGTCATGGTAAAGTTATCCCGCAGGAGACCCCGGCTGAGAAGGTTGCCAAAGGTGATTTTCCATTCAGCTTTATGAATGTTATAGGAAAGGTATTTGGAGCTATGCGCGGACAATTGTTGTTTAAAGGCCCCGACATCGTTGCCGCATTCAGCGACGAAAATTTCTCACGATTCCTTATTTCCCCAAGTGGCAAAAAAAAGAACGCTACCTATGAGGGAAGTAAGGCGATAGCCTGCGGTTGCATGGACGGATTTGGCGGGTTCATTGACAAAAGCTTCAGGATACATGATTTCTATTTAGGAAGGCAAAATGCGCAGAATTTTTTCAAGTGGCATTTTGTTGTAAAACTGGGAATAGATATGAAACCTGTAAATCCCTTGATTGCCGCAGGCTATACAGCGGCGGCAGTAGAGAAATTTAAGTTTCAATACGACCAGGAGAAAAAAGATATGGGTGACGCGAAAGCGCCGTGGTATGTGCCTATCATTCCGGATCTTTTTTATGACGGCACGCCAAATACCGAAGAGCAAGTGCCGCCATTCCCGCAATACAATATGGCTGATTTTGACAAGTACCGGTCAGCGATCATTAAACGAATCAATGTTGTGGGCAGTAATCTGCTCTCCGGAGGCTATAAGGTCGCTTTTAAGATCGTGTTCTTTTTTGCCAAGGGCAGCATTTACAAGCATTTAAAAAACGTGGTACAGAGTGCGCTGGAGGACTGGAAGATAGTAAAGAAGACCGCGAACTAATGACTGTGCCGCAGCTAAAAGATATTTTCATGCATAATTAACTTTCAAAAAAAATCACCGCTATGTATTCAGATCTGCACTGCCACTCATTTCTACGTTCGTTCGAAAGAACAGACCCAGGGACAACTCCCGTGATGTCTCCAAACCCTTGTGACGATACCTCCGTGTGGCACAAAGCACTTGATGCCGGCGACCTAACCGATATGGAACATGCGATCGGCTTTATTGGGTATACGCAAGCAGATTTCACTGATGTTTCAGCGAACAATGGCGCACTGGTAGTGACCAGCCTGTTTGCTGTGGAAGATGGTTTTTTTGAGTTGCGAAAGGGCGTGGTGTCGGCCTTCCTGACTGCCATAGGCATGAAGAACCTGCTCGAGGCTTTCCTGGGGCGGCTGATCTCTAAGTTTAAACTGGAGCAAATAGAGTATACACAGAACATGGTGTATGACTATTTTGATGTGCTGATGAAGCAGGTGAATTTTATGATGAATGGTCCCAAGGCTCCTGATACAAGCAGTTGTGCCGATGCGTTATACAGTAATCTTCCGGGTGTGCAATATGAGGTGGTGATGCCGGGGGCTGTTGCCGCACCAGGAGCCCAAAACGTAAAAGTGCTCTGGAGCATAGAAGGCGGGAACAGCCTGTGGACCACTGTGACAGGAACATCAAGCGGGGACTGGGACTGCCGCAATTTTGACAAAAAGAATATAAAGGACGCTGTAGCAAAATACCGTGCGATCGATGATCCCAATTACAGGAATTTGCTGTCGCCCGCGATGATAAGCGCGCATCAGCTTACAGAGCTAATTCCCTGGGAGGTATGCGACCAGGTAGCCGCTAATCTGACCACGCTGAAAAACCTCAGTTCGCGACCATTTTTCATCACCATCGGCCATCACTTCTACAATGGTATGGTAGGGCATCCATCGAGCCTGCAGCCACTTACCGGCGATACAAAGGTGTTTGGTATCAAACTGCATTTGCTGGATCAGTCATTCGGCTGCAATTCGGATATTACCAACCTGGGCTGGGTGGTGATCAATGAAATGCTGCAGGATGCGAACAACCGCATACTTGTAGATGTGAAGCATATGTCGATAATATCGCGGCAGAGCTATTATGCATTCAGGAAAAACAATTATCCGGATGTGCCGATCGTTTTTTCTCATGGAGCTGTCTACGGCGCCAGCCTGCAGCATGGTATCTACACTTCTAATGCGGATATAATTAACAATACTACTGATGACCAGGCGGGCAATTTTTATAAGCATGACGTGAACCTGTTTGACGAGGACATAAAGGAAATAGTGCTTAGTAATGGTATTATCGGGATAGAGTTTGACAAGCGCATAAACGGGGTGAAGGCGGAGCGCAGCGACAATGATCTGAAGCCCGACATGATCTGGCATAATATGCGGTACATAGCGGAGTTAGCAAATACAGTTATACAACCCGCCCAGAGTGTATGGGCCTTTATCTCGCTGGGGACAGACTATGATGGTATCATTAATCCGATGCCGGATTTCGGAACTGCGGACAGAATACCTATGCTGCGGACCATGATAAGTGGCCTGCTGACAACGTACCTGGCAACGACAACGGCGATAAATAACCAGGACAGGCAGATGGGAGCGGATGCTATATTGGATAAGATATTCTTTCAGAATATTATTGACTTCGCGGCGAAGTACTATAAATGATCTGTGCTTCATGGAAGTCGCTCGCCAAGGCGCTGGTGCCATTTAGCTATAAATCAAAAATCAGCAAGTCATGGTATGGCGGGGCTGCCGTGACGTCTATGGTGAGCATATGATGGCCGGTAAGTTGAAAATGCCCGAAATGAGCATAGTTACCGCCACAAGCCAACCACCCCAGACCGGCGCCAGCGCCGGTCGTCCCCTCCTAAAAACAGGGGAGGAGGTGTAATGCAGCACACATGTCACTTTCAAATAGCCAGATGCTATCACCCTGAGCTGAAGCGCGGGGTAATTGAAGTTTGATTGCTACAAGGTGTTTTTGCGCGACTCTATGTACTCTTTGTTCCCCAGACTCTGAAGATATGCGGCAGGCTCATGATGGTCTGTTCATTCTTTGTGAATTCTTCCAGTTCGGACAGCATTTTGGTGATGGTGTGTTCGTTGGTAATGGCCTCGCGGACAAGGCTGTCTTTTATCCGGTCTAATGTTATGCAGGCCATCCATTTTCCGGGACCGGAATTGAAACTGGGTACAATGACATCGAAGCCAATTTTTTCCAGTCCGGCATGCTGAAACATACCGAACAGGGTGGGGCCTATTTCGGCGTTATGGCCATTTTGGTGTGCAGCCTTTGTGTAGTAGTGAACGTACTTATCGAAAGCCGTGCACTCAGGGTAACAAAAATGGCCGCTGAAATGAACATCTTCTACAATCACCTTTCCGCCGGGTTTTGCGCCGGCTACCATATTTTGAAATGCCTGTAACGGATCTTTTAGATGCGACAAGAGAAAGCGGGCGTAGGCGGTATCGAACTGGTTGTTGTAGGTAATGTCATAGGCGCTTTTCACCTCGAACGAGATGTTTTTTACGTTTGCTGCTGCTGCGTCCTGCCGGGCGAGGGCTACTATTTTTTCATCGAAATCTACCGCTGTAACATTGCCTGTTTCGCTAACCATTTCTGCGGCAAGCAAGGATACATTGCCACCGCCGCAGCCGAGGTCCAGGAACGACTGGCCCACGGATATGCCCTGAGCCAGGAGCAACGACCGCGTGTATTGGTAAAGTGCCTCAGAGAGCATATCGAGACGTTGCTTGCCTTCTTTGCCGCCGGTGATGATATAGTTATGGTTGTTTTTCATGGGATTGTGATGGAAATTTAGGTTTTTTCTGTTTTCCGGACTTACTTTTAAAAAATCACGTTGTTTTGATGAATTTCCCTACCTTTGCACCTCGAATTTTGGCGAGGTAGCTCAGGTGGTTAGAGCACAGGA
>CAINOM010000411.1 GCA_903851455.1 uncultured Bacteroidota bacterium
CCTTCTTTTACATTGTCCCACCGGTACTCCCTGTACTCATGAAACTGGTGGATCATATTCTGAGGGCGCTCTATAGGCCCTGCTACCAGTTGGGGATAATACATAACATAGAGCGCATAGATCACAAAGTTCCGCTCCGGCTTTTGGTTACCGCGGTATACCTCGATCGTATAGCTCATTGCCTGAAACGTATGGAACGACAGACCTATAGGCAGTATGATATTGATATATGGCACCTGGTAATGCGGAAAAACGGTGGTGATCAGCGGCTCTATATTGCCCAGCAGGAAATTGAAATACTTATAAAAAACGAGGATGCCCACATTGGCTATAATGCTCGCTGTGAGCCATGCTTTCTTTCGGGTAGGCGAGGAAGCGATAAGTATGCCCGCGAAATAATCTATAACTATCGTAAAACCGAGTATCAAAATATACACGGGCACGAACGTCATATAGAAATAACAGCTGCTGAGTAGTAAGAGCCAGACGCGGCCTTTCTGATTTTTTATCTGGTAGTACAGAATGGATACCACCATAAAAAACACCAGGAACTGTAACGAATTAAAAACCATTAAGCCAAAAGTAAAAAGTAAAAAGCAAAAAAAAGTAAAGTACTACCGAATCGCCACCTCGGGCTATCTGAAATTCATGACCAGTCCCAACCCTACCCCGGTTTGTGTGCCCACAGGCCGCACGCGCATGGAAATATCCCGTGAAATATCAAAATTCTTGAGGTGTGCGGAGGTGATGGCATCAATTACCTGCAGGGCATAGCCAACGGTGCTGAATAGTATGGTCATGTCCAGGTATTTATTATAATCATTTTGCAGCTGCTGCAATTGACTGTTGGTATATACCCCTACGTATTTATCGGTAGGATATGCATTATTGATACGGCCAATGTATGCCTTGCGGAAAACCTGGAAACTATCGAGATTCCTGAGAATAAAGTAACCCGCGACGCCGATCCCGACATAGACGACCGGCACCTTCCAGTAATTACGGTTGTATAATTGGCCCAGCCCCGGCACGAGCGCACTGTATAAGCCCGCTTTTTTAGGATTTGGCTGAAATGGACCTTTTTTCTCAACGATCATCGAAGTAGTGTCGGCGCCCGGGGCTGGCCGGTGAGTGATGATCTGTACGTCCGGCCCGGCTTTCTTCTGGTGCAGTGTGTCACCAATGATGTTATTCAGTGATGTATCTGGCACCGCCTGCGCCGCACACTGGTGTGATGCCAGCAAGCCAAAAACAATAAACAATGTGAAAACAACACTGCATTTCCTGGCAAGGCTGCCAAAAACAGGGTAGTAACTGCGGACCAATTCTTTCTTACGGCTCACGCGGCCAAAGTTAATCCATAAATTTCAGCCGCCAACAGGCGCACAGCCCAACGCCAATGGTTTTATAATTTTCTTTTATCTTCACGGCTCAAACGGGGATATACAAATAATACAAGATGCTGTTCAATTCAATAGAGTTTGCCATATTTCTCCCGATTGTTTTTACGCTCTACTGGCTTTTTCAGAAAAAATATAAGGTACAGAACTTCATACTGCTTTTTTCCAGCTATGTGTTTTATGGCTGGTGGGACTATCGTTTTTTATTCCTGCTCATCTTCTCCACTTTTTTAGATTATTTCACCGGGCTCAGAATTCATAAAGCCGAAAATCCCCACTTCCGGAAAATGTGGCTGCTCATCAGCGTCTGCATTAACCTCGGTTTCCTGGGCTTTTTCAAATATTATAATTTCTTCGCCGATTCTTTTGCCACCCTGCTTACCCATATGGGTTTTCACCCGGATATCTGGACCATTAAGATC
>CAINOM010000412.1 GCA_903851455.1 uncultured Bacteroidota bacterium
GCAGCAATCGCATATCTCCGCCACTGGGGAAAAGCAATGATCCGTTTTGATGGCTCTGACCTGAACAGCGATTCTTTCTCGCTATAGACTACGTCCTCCTCTGGCGAAAAGCGGGTAAGATCAAAGGCCTTCAACTCAGCATTCAGTTCGGGATGCGCGGCAACAAACGTCATCAGCTCCTGCTCCTCAGCCGGCGTCAGCTCGCCATCGGCGCGCATCATCATATACTCCTCATAATTCTCCCAGCTGATCATGACTAAATAATATTTTCTACACTTACCAGGTAGTCTTTCAAAATTTTCCTTGCACGGTGCAGGTAAACTTTCACCTGCGTTTCGGTCAAGTCTGTTATTTGCGCTATTTCTTCATAGCGGTAACCTTCGTAGTCCTTCAGCAATACCAGCGCCCTGCCCTGCTCATCCAGTTGCGCCAGCGCACGGTCCAGCACCTTCTTCAGGTCGGGGTTGTGCGGCGTGTAGGATTCTTCGGGCGGCGCGGCATATGTTATTTTTACTTTCTTCCGGTAATTGTCTATCGATTTCCGGTAGGCTACCTGGAAGAGATAAGACTTAGCCTTGCCGGCCTCCACCTCTTTCCTTTTCTGCCAAAGAACTTCGAAACTGCTTTGCACTACATCATGTGCATCGCTTGGCTGCCCTGTGCACTTGCACGCAAACCTGAAAAGCGCATCCGCCCATTCATGTACACATGCATTGTACTCATTAGCCTCCATTCTATAGTATATCGGTGGGGAAAGGAAAAAGTTACAGGAAATTTTAAAAAAAATAGCACCTGCTATGATTCGTCGGTAAAAACAGGCGCGAAGCACGCAGAAATACCGGCATCAGGTGCGCATTTTTCAACAAAAATTATAAAACAGGGCTTTGGAGCGGGAAATGGTACCCGACATGAATTCCGGCTATTTATCAACTGCAGCCGCAATTATACTAAGGGTTACAGAATTTGCACCCTTTACATGACTCGTCTTTATTTTAAAGTCGGTAGTTGAGCCCGGCTTAACCGTCTCATCAAGTGTTTCCTTCTGCTTTTCGATAACTGCGTTGTCCTTATCCAGAAAGGATATCTGCACCTGTATGCCCTTATAGCTCACCAGTGTAGCCTTGTTGGTTATCTCGCCTTCCACCACGGTCTGGTTGAGCAGGTTGCCACGGTGTGAACCCGTAATTTTCAGGAACTTAAGCGGACTATCCCGCTCCATATCTTCGAGGCTGGCCTTCTTTTCTTCATACTTGGCGGACGGGTGCTGCTCACCCGAATTACAGGCCACAAACAGGATTAAAGCAAACAAAAGGGCGGTAATATTTTTCACGGCAAAATATTTACCTCAAACATAATAAAACTATACAGAAACCAACCCTAATAAATACAAAAAACGAAGCCTTACCTGGCCGGTATGGCTCCGTACTGTTTAACCCGGTAATGCATGGAATATTACCTGACGATCACTTCTGCTTCATGATGATGGTGATGGTGGTGCCAGCCGTGATGGTGCTCTTCTTCCACATAGCATGAAGAAAGGCTCATGCCCAGCAGCACCAGTAGTGCGAATATTAAGCGTTTCGTTTTCATGGTCATAAAATTTAATGAACTAACCTGATCCCGGTGCTATTCCGCAACGAGATCTTTAACGGGTTAGTACCTATTAAAAACATGCCAAAAAACTAAAACCAAAGAAAAAAAGCGAAATAAAGTAGGATTATTTTATTTTGTTTTCATAACTTGAAGACTAATTCATAACGCCAAAAAGCACAAACACTTTTATCTTCACTAACAAACATTCAGATCATGGCAACTTCAAAGAAAAAAGCAGCAAAAAAAGCAGCACCAAAGAAGGCCGTTGCTAAAAAAGCGGCTCCTAAAAAAGCAGCTGTAAAAAAAGCAGCTCCCAAAAAAGCGGCAGCTAAAAAAGTTGTAAAGAAGGCGGCACCAAAGAAAGCCTCAGCAAAAAAAGCAGCACCCAAAAAAGCAGCACCAAAAAAGGCAGTGAAGAAGAGTGCGCCGGCTAAAAAAGCAGCACCCAAAAAAGCAGTGAAGAAAGCAGCACCGGCAAAAAAGGCAGCTTCGAAAAAAGCAGCACCTAAAAAAGTTGTAAAGAAGGCGGCACCAAAGAAAGCAGCGCCTAAAAAGGCCGCACCAAAGAAGGCTGCGCCTGCTAAACCAATGCCCGCAATGGAAATGCCGATGGTAATTGAAGTAGTAGAGGTAGTGCCAATGCAGGACGGCGATATGATGGATGGAGATGCCGGGGTCATCATTGCGACGATGGAATAACAATAGCGCTCAAAGCATCAACATACAGCGGCGCAAATGCGTCGCTTTTTTTTCTGCCGCAAACCGGCTTAAACAAAAAGAGGATGAGCACCGGCTCATCCTCTTTCTTTTTGCATTGAGTATTATTAAGACTGTGCTTCCGGTGCAGTATCTTTTGGTTTCTTCATGATGGCATAAACCTCAACGAAGAAGCCCAGCAATACAACTATAGGCGCCAGCGTAATGCGGCGGAAACTGTATATCTCGTCATAATGGAACTCATGCGGATTGGCGCTCTTGCCACCAGACATAAGCATGAAGCCGATGAGTATGAGTGCCACTCCACCTATCATCCACATATAATTCTCGCGGTCAAACAAAAAGGTAGCTTCCTTTTTGAACTGTAAGGTCTTGATCGGCTTTGCGGTCGTAGTAGCAGCCGGCCTTCCCAGCGGCGGCGGCGTTGTAGTCGTAATTGGTTTTCCTGCAGACATAATCGCAATATTAGTTTAAAATATTAAATCAAAAAAATCAGTAGAGATCGTCAATATGCATTTTTAAATACTTCACTACTGATCTGTGTGTACTTATCATAGAAATAATAATGCCAAGCACCAGCATACTCACGATAAGCAGTGTGAGCAACACAGGGTCGGTCAGCGTCTTTAACACAGGAAGCTGGGCATTGGCGAACGACATTACGATCCATAAACCGAGTACCGCAACTACCCCACTGATCAGGCCATTGATGAACGCCCGCAGATCGAACGGGCGGGTAATGAACGAACGGGTGGCGCCCACCATCTGCATGGTCTTGATGATAAACCTGCTGCTGAACATGGCCAGGCGCACGGTATTATCTATTAGGAAAATTACCACGATGAGTAATATGAACGTGATGCCGCCCAATATGATACCTATCTTTTTCAGATTGCTGTCCATCTTGTCTACCACCACATTGGGCCAGGTCATATCCCTCACCACATTACTCTGCAGCATGAATTTCTTGATCTTATTCAGACTATCCTTGTTCACATATTCTTCATTCAGTTTCAAGGTAATAGAGGTAAATAGCGGGTTGTACCCCAGGAAGTCCATCATATTGCCGCCTTCTATCTGGTTCTCCATCTTCATGGCTTCTTCCTTGCTGATGATACGCGTCTCCCTTACAAATGGCTGCTTGATAAGGATCGCCTCCATCTTTTTCACGCTCTCGTCACTTACATTATCATGAAAATCAACGTTCACCTCCAGGTCTTCCTTGAAAGCACGGGATAAAGCCCGGCCATTGATCAGCAGCCATCCGAGCACGCCTATCAGGAAGAGTACCAGTGCGACGCCCATGATCGCATTAAAATAAGTTGCCTTCCCTTTTTTACTTGTAGCCATGTTTGTTAATTCCCAACCCATTCAGCACGAAAAAGAAAGATATCCGGCTGATACGGATAACCCAAAAGTATAAAAAACAACGGGCATTTAAGGATATAATAATATGCGGGTTAACTATTTTTAACAATAATGTGATGCCTCCTCGGCCAACGGCATCCGATTGTTTTCCCGCAGAGTTGCCACACCTGCATCTCCATGTGCGAATTGACTTTTTGAATTAACATTTGCGTACTTTTAAACACTCTTTTTAGCTATTCACATATATGCAGGATCTACGACCATTTTTTGAGAACGAACACTTTATAGAAACGCAACAACCCGGTACCTATCAACTGCAGCAATGGGGTGCCAATATCATATGCGCTACCCAGAAAACTTTTGATTGGGACGATGCTGATATAGTGATAGTAGGCTGCGGGGAATGGCGCGGATCTGATGCAAGTGCTGATTACAACAATGGCCCCGATGCGATCAGGGAAGAGCTGTACAAGATGTACTACTGGCATAAAGGGATCACTATTGCCGATGCGGGCAATATCAGGCAAGGCGCAACGCTGGGTGACACCCGGGCGGCACTACTTGTGGTATTGCGCGAGATACATGATGCCGGCAAAATAGCTGTTGTGCTGGGCGGCAGTCACGATCTCACATTGCAGCAATATGAAGTTTTCAAGAAAGCAGAGCAGATGGCGGTGGCTTCAGTGGCCGATATGCTTATAGACCTGGATGAAACAGAGTCGGTGACCGACCGCAGCTACCTTATGGATATGCTTACCGGCACGCCCAACTTCATGTCGCACTACAACCACATCGCATTTCAAAGCTACTATGCACACCCGCAGATGTTGGAAACACTGGACAAGCTGCGGTTCGACTTCTTCAGGTTGGGAAAAGTGCGCGAGCACATAGAGGATATGGAGCCTGTGCTGCGCAACAGCAATCTATTCAGCTTCGATATGTCGGCAGTACGCTATTCTGATGCCCCTTCTAATATTAACGGCTCACCCAACGGTCTTTCCGGCGAAGACACCTGCCAGCTCACACGCTATGCAGGCATGAGCGAAGCGCTGACCTCGTTTGGCATTTACGGCTACAACCATGTTAACGACAGCCACAACATGACGGCAAAACTCATCTCGCAGATGCTGTGGTATTTTGTGGATGGCTACCTGGTGCGGAAAACAGAAGCAAAGCTTACCGACCGCGAAGAGTTTGTGACGTTCAATGTTGCCTTTACTGATAATGATACTGTCTTCCTGAAAAGCAAGCGCACCAACAGGTGGTGGATGCGGCTGCCAGATCAGTCTTTCGTGCCATGCTCTTATAATGACTACCTTGTAGCCAGCAACGACGAGATACCAGAAAGGTGGCTGAGGGAGCAGGAAAGGCTGCTTTAATAAGTCGTGAGTCGTAAGTGAGCTATTGTGCTACCTACCGTTTTTTAAACTTTTACTTTATACAGTGCTAGATAAACAGAACAAAATACAAGACAAGGAGAAAGCTGTACTGGTGGGGCTCATATACAAGGAGCAAACCGAGATACATGTGAAGGAGTACCTCACAGAGCTGGAGTTTCTTGCAGAAACGGCGGGCGCTGTTACCGTAAAGACCTATGTGCAAAAGCTGCCGAAACCGGATAGTAAAACATTTGTGGGCAAGGGCAAGCTCGAAGAGATAAAGGAGTATGTAAAGGCCAAGGGTGTAACGCTAGTAATATTTGATGATGAACTTACCGGCTCACAGATAGGCAAC
>CAINOM010000413.1 GCA_903851455.1 uncultured Bacteroidota bacterium
CAAAAAGCTAAAGCAAAAGCTGGATACGACGAAACACAATTCCCTGCGCGATGTGATCACACTGGATACCATGCTCACGCGCAGCTATCTCTATGCATCGAAAGACCTCCTGATGGGGGAAATAGCTCCCCGCAAGGCCGACTCGCTGTGGTTTCACGTTAATGACTCCGCATGGGATGCGCCGCAGGTGCTTGCTACGGCCAAAGGCATGTACCAGTCGCTTGATGGCTTCAGGAGCCGAGTGCCCACCTATACATTGCTGCGCGATGAATATCGCCGCTACTACAAATTGGCCGGCGATACCGGTTTGAACAAGGCCATCGCTGCAATACATTACCAGAAGAAGCCGGATAGTTTGCAGCTGGATAACATCAATCTGGTTATCAAAACCGAATTGCCGTGGGTAGAGACAAAAGCGAACGACAGCGTTACTGAAATGACGCAAATGATCACTGCTTACCAGAATTATTGCAACATAAAACCAACCGGCAAATTAGATAGTATCACTGCGCTTCACCTGGCCGTGCACCCCGCACAATACCTGGAAATACTGGCTGCCAACATGGAACGTGTACGCTGGATGCAGAAACAGTTTGGCGATCTGTACCTTGTTGTGGATGTACCGCTCATGGAGCTGTTTTTGAGAAAGGATGGAGCCAATGCCATGCATATGCGCGTGGTTGTCGGTAAACCCGAGCGGCAGACGCCCTCCTTATTCGCCACCATGGCGAATGTGGTCATAAACCCTCAATGGGGAGTCCCACCCACTATTCTCAAGAAAGATGTAGTGCCCGGTTTTGAAAAAAGCGGAAAAAAATACCTGGCTACAAAGGGGCTTAGGGCTTATGATAAGAAGGGGAAGCTGGTGCAGACATCGTTGCTGAATGTGCACAATCTGCGGCAGTATTCCTACAAGCAGGCGCCCGGAGACGACAATTCGCTTGGCTATGTGAAATTCAACCTGCCTAACCCCTGGGATATTTACCTGCATGATACGCCCCATCGCCTTGACTTTGGTAAGCGCGACCGTTTCCTCAGCTCCGGCTGCATACGCCTGCAGCAGCCGCGTGAAATGGCTATCTATATACTGTCTGAACTGGAAAAAAAGAGATATACCGAGGATCGCCTGGACAGCATGATCGAAACGCACAAGACGCGTTGGGAGCTGTTAAAAACGAAAATTCCCGTGCATATTGCCTACCTCACGGCGTTTGAAGACACTACGGGCAAGCACATTCAGTTTACACGAGATATTTATCACCGCGACGAAAAGCTAATATCACTACTGCGTTAAAGGGATGGTCTTAACGCTGTCCACTTTGCCATTGTGGATATACTCGATCTGGCGCACCGCAGGCCGCGCAGCCACTACAGGGAGCGCATCTGCTAAAACATTATTTTCAGGTAGCCTTGTTATTTTCCTGTTCAGCCAATAGGTGGAAGACAGGTACTTATTATCCGGATAGTAGATAAAGAGGCACGTGCCATATTTTATAGCATTAATGATAGGCAGCGACAATGATGGTGGTACGGCAGGGCAGCCCCAGCTGCGGCCCAGGCGCTGCTTCTTTGCTATGTACTTGTCGCACACATATTCCGCGCCATGCACCACTATGCTGCGGTCATATGCCGCATCATTAAAGCCATCATCCATGCCGTTGAGGCGCAGCGATGTTCCGTGTTCACCTTCGTAGATATCGCCCGTTACATAAAAGCCCAGGCTGCTCTTGTGGGAGTTCTCGTTGTTTGAAAAAGATGTAGCAACTTCTTCTCCAGAGCCTTCGCCGTGAGCCACATAAGTGTTAAAGAGTACTTTTTTCTTATTAAGGTCAATGATCCACAGCCTGTTTTCCGTGGATGGCAGGCTGAAGTCGCAAACGGAAAGGATATTATTGTCGGTATTTAGTTTACCTGAGTTGAGTAGATTCAGATATCCGCGATACGCCTTATCGAATACTTCATACGAAAGATGAGCGGATTTGGAGAAATCGATCTGTTTGTAGATCTGCTCAATATAGCGCTCCACGCGAACTTCGTTCACCGAGGGCAGGCCCTCATCTGCCGATACAACCTTGTAGGAGAAAGCAACTGTAAGATACGCACACAGGCACACGATCATTTTCTTCATCGATCTTAGATTTAAAAATTGTAAAGATTGTTTATCTATTGCGAAGATAACACGGTATTCGGAATTTGCACATGACCTATATTTTTTAACCGCATTTTAACGTAGCTAAAACTAAGTTATCTGGTGCCGGTTCATTGTCTGTGCTTTAATTTTCAGAGCAGCTATTATCAGCTTTTCACTTAATCGTTATATTGCGTCATGTTTAACCGGTGGTTTTTTCTTTTTCTGTTAGGTGCTAATCTATGCGCTCATGGTGCCTATTGCCAGAACGATGATTTTTGTAAGGCTGTTACTGCGATTACGAATGACGCTCCTAATTCGTTTCGGAACATAAAGGGGGCGCCTTTCAGAGCTAAGGGTATGTGGGAAAGCGGTATTAAAGTTCCGGGAACAATCGCTTCGCGGTTTGTACTTACCATGGGACTGTATTATGAAGGCGCATTCTTTCAAACAAAGGATAAGACGGAGCTAATGCCGGCCTATGAAAAGTATAGTGCAATACTAAAGGGCTGCCTGCTGGCACATGGTTATACGGTTACGGCTGCCGATAATTTCTATCCCGGTCTCGGTGATTTTAAGAAACTCATATTTATGGTGGACGATAAGGACGAGCCCGTGGACCCCAAGGCCAACGGAAAGCATGCCCTTCCGCCTGCCCATATTTCTATGGAGGTAGAGTACAACAAGGAAGTAAATAAGTACACCATCGTAATGTTCATCTTTGAGCACTAGATATTGGTTATGGACGATCAACACAACTATATTGAGGTAAACAGGGCGCTCTGGGATGAAAAGACCAGGCACCATGTAGCATCTGCGTTCTACAACATGGATGAGTTCCTGGGTGGGAGATCCACACTAAAAGATATAGAGCTGGGTTTGCTCGGCGATGTAAGCGGCAAGTCTGTACTTCATCTTCAATGTCATTTTGGGCAGGATACCTTGTCGCTGGCCCGTATGGGTGCAAAGACTACAGGTGTAGATTTTTCCGGTGAAGCGATCAAAAAGGCCAAAGAGCTGAATGATCAGCTGGGCCTGGGTGCGCAGTTTATCTGTTCTGATGTATATAAACTCGCAGAGAGGCTCAATGACCAATTCGATTTTGTGTTTACATCCTATGGCGTGCTGGGCTGGCTCCCCGATATGAAAGAGTGGGCTGGGGTAGTCTCTCGTTTTCTGAAGCCAGGCGGCATTTTTGTATTGGTTGAATTTCATCCCGTTGTCTGGATGTTCAATAATGAGTTTACCGAAATTCAATACTCCTATTTCAATAAGGAAGCCATCATAGAAACGCTCTCCGGTACTTATGCCGATCGGGGTGCTGACATAAGCAAGACGGAGATCGGTTGGAACCATAACCTAGCTGAGGTAATGCAGGGCCTCATCGACGCAGGACTGAACATTACTTCTTTCCAGGAGATCGATAGCTCACCTCATGATTGCTTCAGGAATACTGTCGAAGTGAGCCCCGGCAGGTTTCAGATCAAAGGGCTGGAAGAG
This sequence comes from uncultured Bacteroidota bacterium, assembly GCA_903851455.1. GTDB lineage: Bacteria > Bacteroidota > Bacteroidia > Chitinophagales > Chitinophagaceae > Nemorincola. Next base: position 3,629 of record CAINOM010000413.1, read on the forward strand.
AAGCTACCTATGGTATATGCATTGAGGGCCGTTAAGCAATCGGCGTTGGTTTGAGATAACGCCGGCGACTCGTCTTTTTTGCAAAGCCGCGCTGTAGGGGCATTGTACGCTTAGCAAGCATAGGGGAAACATACTGAGTAAGCAAGACTCCGGTGCATTGATGGAGTCGCTATGAGTGTCTATGTGAGTAGCATTGAGGCGCAGGCTTTTTCCCCGGATGAAAATCATTCGAATTAAATTTGCTTATTCCCTTTGTTAGCGTATCTTTGCAGGCCCTACCTGTACGAGCGAAAGCGCTCTAAGCATTTTGAAAGACTGAAAAAATAATTGAAAATCAATTTGGTGGTACGCGAAACTTGCCTATCTTTGCGCTCCCAAAACGAAAAAGGGTAACAGTTATTCTTGCGGTGGTTGAGGGAAAAAGTTCTTTAGAAAGCGGGTTGTTGGAAGTGAGAAAGTTGTTGTTGAAAATTTA
>CAINOM010000414.1 GCA_903851455.1 uncultured Bacteroidota bacterium
ACGCTGGGGCCGCTTACCACAGATATTGCTCCGGGTTATGATCACATCACATCGGCGATAGGCGCTGCTATGATAGGGTGGTATGGTACAGCTATGCTTTGTTACGTGACGCCAAAGGAACACCTTGGTCTGCCAGATAAGAAGGACGTAAAGGATGGTGTTATCACCTACAAGATAGCTGCGCATGCCGCTGACCTTGCTAAGGGGCATCCTGGTGCGCAGTACAGGGACAATGCACTAAGCAAGGCGCGGTTTGAGTTCAGATGGGAAGACCAGTTTAATCTTTCGCTTGATCCGGAAACTGCAAGGTCTTATCATGACGAAACCCTTCCTGCTGATGGCGCCAAGATAGCGCACTTCTGCTCTATGTGCGGCCCGCACTTCTGCTCTATGAAAATAACTCAGGACATACGCGAGTATGCGGCGGAGGAAGAGCTCCAAAAAAATATGCAGGAGAAATCCAAAGAGTTTGTTGAGGGAGGAAGCGAGATATATGTCTGATTTGTTCATCATCAAGAAAATCCTTTAATCGAGTGAATCAAGGTTCCAGACCGTATGTCCTTTCAATAGCAGGCTTCGACCCTTCAGCTGGGGCGGGGATACTTGCGGATATAAAGACGTTTGAGAACAGCGGTTTGTACGGACTTGGGGTGGTGTCGGCCTTGACGTGGCAGAATGATGTATCGTTTGAGAAGGTGGAGTGGATAGAAGTATCGAAGATCATAAGCCAGGTGGAGCTATTGCTTCGGCGTTTTGAGGTGAAGTATATAAAGGTCGGCCTGATAGAAAGTATGGAGGTTTTGAAGCAGGTGGTTATGTATTTAAGGGAAAATATCGTAGACCCGGTAATTGTGTATGATCCGATACTGAAGGCCAGTGCTGGCTTTGCGTTTCATGATGTTAAGCCAGGGCACTTTGCGGATATAGTGGAAGGGATATATTGTATTACACCTAATATCCCGGAGGCCCATAAGCTGCTTGGAGAAGAGGATCTGCAAACGAAACTGGAGGAAGCTAGTGAACTGGTGAATATCTATCTGAAGGGCGGGCACGGCAGCGGAGGCACAGTAACTGATCTGCTGTTTACAAGTGATCATACTTATGCCTTCCCGAACGATCGATTGCCAAAGGGCGAGAAACATGGCAGTGGCTGTGTATTGTCTGCAGCGCTTACGGCTCAACTTGCTCTGGGAAATGAGATAGAAGTGGCGGCGGAATATGCGAATAAGTATACTTACCAATTTTTAGGCAGTAACGAAACATTATTAGGATATCATAACCCTTTGCTACAATGAAGCCTATCAGCAAACTACAGTTCATAACCACCAATTCAGCAACGGCTGAACAAGCCTGCAAGGCTGGTATTGACTGGATACAGGTGCGGGTGAAAGATGTTTCCTGTGAAGAATATAAAAGAATAGCGAAGGAAGTGCAGGCGGTATGCAACAAGTACGGCGCGACATTTATTGTCAATGACAGCATTAAACTAGCCCTTGAGATAAATGCCGATGGTGTACATGTGGGCAAAGAAGATCCGCTGCCACAAAGTGATATAGATGCGATGCTGGCGCGCGGAGGTATCATCGGCTGCACGGTGAATACGATAGAGGACTTCATTCATTTATCGGGCAAGGCAGTTTCTTATGTTGGGTTTGGGCCCTTCCGCTACACGACTACAAAACAGAAACTTAGCCCGATATTGGGTTTGGAAGGTTATAAGAAAATACTTTCAGAGTTGAAAGACAGAGGTATAGAACATGCTCCGGCAATTGGGATAGGGGGCATCACTGTGACGGACGTGCCGGAATTATTGAAAACCGGTTTGCATGGTATTGCCGTTTCAGGAGCTATAGCGAATGCGCCGGATGTCGCGTTGGCGGTAAGTGAGTTTAGAAGCTATTTTTAATAAGCAGTAAAGTGGATAGGGTATGGACAGTTTGAATCAATACAACAAGGACAGTGCAGATGCACTTATTGTAGCCGGGAAGGCTTTTTCGTCCCGGTTGTTTACAGGCACGGGTAAGTTTGGGAACCATCATACGATGGAGGCCGCTTTGCTGGCTTCGGGTACAGAACTGGTTACAGTGGCGTTGAAGCGTGTGAGCATGGATGGTGAAGAGGATGATATTTTGCAGCACCTGCATCATGGGCATATCAATTTGCTCCCCAATACATCGGGCGTAAGGAATGCGGAAGAGGCAATATTTGCGGCACACCTGGCAAGGGAGGCCTTGCAAACCAACTGGCTGAAACTGGAGATACACCCGGACCCGAAGTACCTGATGCCGGACCCTATAGAGACCCTTAAAGCAGCGGAGAAACTGGTGAAGGATGGCTTTATTGTGCTGCCATACATACATGCGGATCCTGTGCTGTGCAAGCGGCTTGAAGAAGTGGGTGTGGCTGCGGTGATGCCCCTGGGCGCGCCCATTGGCAGTAATATGGGGTTGAAGACAATGGAATTCCTGCAGATCATCATAGAGCAGAGTAATGTGCCGGTGATCGTTGATGCGGGTATAGGTGCGCCGAGCCATGCTGCGGCGGCTATGGAAATAGGGGCGCATGCCGTGCTGGTAAATACGGCAATAGCCGTGGCTGGTGATCCTGTAAGAATGGCAATAGCATTTAAGATGGCAGTTGAGGCGGGACGTATGGCCTACAATGCAAAGCTGGGCACAGTGAAATCGTATGCAGAGAGCAGCAGTCCGCTCACGGAGTTTTTAAATTGATTCAAAAGCAATGTTCATAAACGAATTTGAAGGGTACGATTGGGATGAAGTTCAGTCCTCCATTTACGCCAAGACAGCGGCAGATGTGGAGCGTGCTTTGAATAAAAGTAAGAGAGACCTTGAAGATTTTAAGGCCCTGATATCTCCTGCTGCAGCCCCTTACCTGGAGCAAATGGCGCAGATAAGTCATCGAATTACGCAGAAGCGCTTTGGTAAAACGGTTCAGCTTTATGCGCCGCTGTATTTATCAAATGAGTGCCAGAATATATGTACTTATTGCGGTTTCAGCTATGACAACAAACTGCGTCGCAAAACTTTGTCGGGCGTGGAGATGCTACAGGAGGCGGCGTATCTGAAAGAGCAGGGGTTTGAGCATGTGCTGCTGGTAACGGGCGAGGCGACTAAAACCGTGGGCGTTGATTACCTGAGGGATGCTATCAGGTTGTTGAGGCCGCATTTTGCCAATATCTCGATAGAGGTACAGCCGCTTGATGAAGAGGAGTATAAGATACTCGCGGCTGAAGGCCTGTATGCAGTGTTGGTGTACCAGGAGACGTATCACAAAGACAATTACAAAACGTATCACCCTAAAGGCAAGAAGTCGAATTTTGATTACCGGCTGGCTACACCTGACAGGCTGGGTGGGGCAGGAATTCATAAAATAGGCCTTGGAGTGCTCATAGGGCTTGAGGACTGGCGTGCAGATAATTTCTTTACGGCATTGCATGTGGGTTACCTGGAAAGGAAATTCTGGCAGACACGATATAGCATTTCTTTTCCGCGCTTGCGCCCCGCTACGGGGCTCATAGAGCCAAAGGTGGTGATCAGCGATAAAGAGCTGGTGCAGCTTATATGCGCATGGCGGATATTTAATGAAGAGATAGAACTTTCTATTTCCACACGTGAAAATGAGGTATTCCGCAATCATGTAATTAAGCTCGGCGCGACAACAATGAGCGCGGGCTCTAAAACTAATCCCGGAGGATATGCTGTGGAGCCTGAATCGCTGGAACAATTTGAGATAGACGACAGTCGGTCGGTGGCGGAAGTGAAGCAAATGATAGAAGGGAATGGGTATAAAGCGGTGTGGAAGGATTGGGAGCAGTTTACAATGACTGAAAAAGTGTAAATCTCCCGTGTTAAATGAACGAGTATGAAAAAAGGAGTTGCTGCCATCTCGATCATAGCGGTCCTTATTGGAGGAACCTTTTTTCTTATAAAGCAGCCTAAATATCTTAATAAAATTGTGGAGGCGGTCGCAGGTAAAAAACAGCCAATAACGATCCGAATCCAGCCTTTTGAAGATATACCAGCACAGGTTTCAAGGCAATTGCTGCAAGAAGTGAAACAATTCTATCCAAACACGATGCTGTTGCCCCCTATTAAGTTGCCCGCTAATAGTTATTACCCACCCAGGAACCGTTACAGAGCAGACAGTATCATCGATTGGCTGTCTGGTCAGACAGACAAGAATTCAGTTACAGTGGGCATAACGGGGAATGATATCAGCACATCGAGAGGCGATATTAGGGATTGGGGAGTAATGGGCTTAGGATTCGAACCGGGTAAGTCGTGCGTTGTTTCTACTTATCGATTAAGCAAGAGGAATTTGCACGACCAACTTTTTAAGGTATGTGTTCATGAAATTGGGCATACACAAGGTCTTCCGCATTGTGAAAATAAAACTTGTTTTATGCGCGATGCCGAAGGTCACAATACAACGGCTGAGGAGTACGAATTTTGTCCAAAGTGCAAAAAGGTTTTAGAGGATAAAGGTTGGATATTTGCACATTAGTTCTAACGGTTTTATCAGTGGTTTTAATTAAACAAGAGTCATTACATGTTATCGCAGGAAGAAAAATCACGTTACAGCAAACAGATCATCTTGCCTGAAGTGGGCATTATAGGCCAGGAAAAATTGAAGGCTGCAAAGGTGCTCGTAATCGGAGCCGGTGGACTGGGGTGCCCGGTGCTGCAATATCTTGTTGCGGCAGGGGTGGGGGAGATCGGTATTGCAGATGGGGATGTAGTCGATGTGTCTAATCTTCAGCGGCAGGTGTTATACACGGAGCAAGAGATTGGCCAGCAAAAAGCAGTCGTAGCTGAAAGGAAATTGACGGCGCTTAACCCAAATGTTAACATCAGGATCTATCCCGTTTTCATAGAGACCAGCAATGTGCTTGAAATGATGCGTGACTATGATATTATTGTAGATGGTCCTGATAATTTTTCGACCCGCTACCTGTTGAATGATGCCTGCGTGCTGCT
>CAINOM010000415.1 GCA_903851455.1 uncultured Bacteroidota bacterium
CGCTAAACATTTTGACAACGTCACGGTTCTGTTCACAGACTTTGTAAACTTCACCAATGCAGGCGAAAGAATGAGCCCGCAGGGACTGGTCGACGAGCTGCACACCTGCTTCAAAGCATTTGATGAAATCACGGGGAAATACAACATCGAGAAAATAAAGACCGTAGGCGATGCCTACCTGGCTGTGGCAGGCTTGCCTACCCCAGATGCGAAACACGCTGAGAATGCCGTAAAGGCGGCACTGGAAATAAGCGCATTTATGCAGGTCAGGTTCAAAGAACGCGGGGACAGCACCTTTGAGGTACGCATCGGGATAAACAGCGGCAACGTGGTAGCCGGCGTGGTTGGCGTTAAGAAATTCGCATACGACATATGGGGCGATACGGTAAATACAGCGGCCCGCATGGAGCAAAACAGCGATGCCGGCAAGGTGAATATTTCAGAAAGCACCTATGAACTGGTGAAGGGGAAATTCGCTTTTGAAGACAGGGGTGAGGTGGATGTGAAAGGCAAAGGGAAGCTTAGTATGTACTATGTCAGCATGTTGTAATAATTGGCGTTTTTCAATTGGGCAATTCACCCGTAATGCCGTAATTTTGCGCCCGATTATACATCCATCAAATAAATGAAAGATTTTTCTTACGTAATGGGGCCAACCCCCGAATATATTGAGTCGCTTTATACCGAATTCTCAAAAGATTCTACAACAGTTGACCCCGAATGGAAAAAGTTTTTTGAAGGGTTTGACTTTGCAATAAGCAATGGTGGCACCGCTGTTTCCACAAACGGAGCCGCCACAGCTACCGGCACAATAAGCAATGAGCGGCTGGTAAAAGAGCTTGGCGTGTTTGAGCTTATCAGGGCCTATCGTAAACGCGGGCACCTTGTAGCTACCACCAATCCGATACGCGCCAGGAAAGACAGGCATGCGGAGCTGGAATTGTTGCGTTTCAAGCTTAGCGATGCGGATATGGACACTCCGTTTTTCGCAGGTAAGATCATTGGCATGCAGGATGCCAAACTAAAAGACATACTCGCTAAACTGAAGGCGATATATGCCGGGAACATAGGCATAGAATACACCTATATAAATAGTACCGAAAGATGCCAGTGGGTGGAGAAAACCTTCGAAGACCTTATGCAAAAACCGCTCTCTATAGCCGAACGCAAGCGGATACTTGAAAAGCTGAATGAAGGCGTGATTTTTGAGAAATTCCTGAACACGAAATTCATTGGCCAGAAACGTTTTGGCCTGGAAGGCGGAGAATCGACCATAGCGGCATTAGACACTATAATAAACGATGCTGCAGCAGCAGGCGTGCAGGAAGTAGTAATAGGCATGGCCCACCGCGGCAGGCTGAATATACTTGCCAACACGCTGAAGAAAACATACGAACAGATATTCTCCGAGTTTGAAGGCAATATGCCCGAGGACATGACCATGGGCAGCGGGGATGTGAAGTATCACCTTGGTTTCCAGTCTAACATAACGACACCAAAGGGCAATGTGATCAATGTACAGCTCACTCCTAACCCATCGCACCTCGAAGCGGTAAACCCTGTTGTAGAGGGCTTTGCACGTGCCAAGGCGGATACACTGTATGAAAAAGAATATGACAAAGTACTTCCCATACTGATACATGGCGATGCTGCTGTTGCAGGACAGGGTGTTGGCTATGAGTTGTTGCAGATGTCGGACCTGGCAGGTTATTATACCGGCGGCACCATTCATTATGTGATCAATAACCAGATAGGCTTCACTACAGACTTCGACGATGCCCGCTCTGCCGACTATTGCACCAGCCTGGCATCTATGGTGCAGGCGCCGGTGCTTCATGTGAACGGCGATGATGCAGAAGCCGTAGTAAAATGCTGCATGCTCGCTACAGCATACCGCCAGTTGTTCAACAAAGATATTTTCATAGATATGGTGTGCTACCGCAAGCACGGCCATAATGAGGGTGATGAACCGAAGTTTACCCAACCACAGTTATATGCCCTTATCGACAAGCACCCGAATCCGCGCGAAATGTACACCCAGTACCTGCTGCAGAACGGAGAACCCGATGCGCAGGAACTGGCCAAGCAGATGGAAACCCAGTTCTGGGCGGACCTGCAACTGCGTCTCGATGAGGTAAAACAAAAACCCCTGCCCTACACCTACCAGAAGCCCGAGCTATGGTGGCAGGCGCTCAGAAAAGCGCAGGATGCAGATTTTGTAAAATCGCCCGATACTGCGATCAAAGAGGAAGATTTCAAAAAGCTGTTCAGTGCACTTATGCAATGGCCGGAAGGTTTCAGCCCGCTGAAAAAAGTGGAAAAACTGATACAGGATAAAATAAAACTGTTCGAGACCGAAAATAAAGCGGACTGGGCTACCGGCGAGCTGATGGGTTATGCCAGCCTGCTGCTGGAAGGCAACGAGGTGCGCCTGAGTGGTGAAGATGTGAAGCGTGGCACCTTTTCTCACCGTCACGTGGTTATCTACGACCAGAACACCAACCAACCCTATAACAGGCTTAGCAGGCTAGGCGATAAGCAGGGCACGCCCTACATTTATAACTCATTGCTCAGTGAGTTTGCTGTGCTCGGGTTTGAGTATGGCTATGCCATGGCCAACCCGAACAACCTGGTGCTTTGGGAGGCGCAGTATGGTGACTTCGCGAATGGAGCGCAGACGATCATAGACCAGTATATAGTGGGTGGCGAGCAAAAGTGGACCAATATGAACGGACTGGTGATGCTGCTGCCACATGGATATGAAGGCGGCGGACCTGAGCACAGCAGTGCCCGACTGGAGCGCTTCCTGCAGATGTGTGCAGAGAATAATATGGTGGTTACCAATATCACCACTTCAGCCAACTTCTTCCATGCACTGCGCAGGCAGCTGAAGTGGGAATTCAGAAAACCGCTCATCAATTTCTCTCCAAAAGCCAATTTGCGTCATGTGCGCTCTTATTCAGTCATGAGTGAGTTCACGACGGGCGGTTTTAAAGAAGTGCTGGATGACCCGAATGTGAAGAGTGCAGCCAAAGTGAAAAAGGTATTACTGTGCAGCGGTAAAATTTACTTTGACCTCAGCGAAAAACAACTTGCGGATAAGCGCGAGGACGTTGCGATCATTCGGCTAGAGCAGATATACCCACTGCCTGAGGCGCAGCTTAAGGCGCTCAAGGATAAGTATAAGAAAGCCGAATGGACATGGGTGCAGGAAGAACCACGCAACATGGGCGCTCTCAGCTTCCTGGTCATGAACATTCCTGATTTTGGCATGAAGTACCTGAGCAGGCCGGCAAGTGCGTCAACTGCTACCGGGTTTGCAAAGAAACACGCCATTGAACAGGCTCAGTTGGTGGAAGATGCGTTCAAATGAGAGAAGAGTTAAACACATCTCTAAAATACAGCGTATTCGTACCATATAGGGGGACTTATCCGGTTTTTATATAAATTTGCATTATGGAA
>CAINOM010000416.1 GCA_903851455.1 uncultured Bacteroidota bacterium
CATGAATGCTTATAAAAACGCCGGTTTCAAAAAAGTGGCGATCATCCGTATAGATAGCCGGGAGCAGGCAAGTAATGAAGACTATGTGCGGCGCATAAAATATGCACACAGCGTTTTCTTTACCGGTGGCGACCAGAAAAAATTAGTGTCATTATTAGGCGATACCCCCGTGCTTACGGAGATAAAAAACAAATACCATAACGATAAGAATTTTATTGTTGCGGGTACCAGTGCCGGCGCTATGTCTTTACCAGCGCATATGATAGCGCGTGGCGTTATCGAAGAGGCGCTGTTGGCGAGCGACCTGGAGATGAATGATGGGTTAGGCTTTATAGATGGCCTCATCGTAGACACACATTTTGTAAAGCGCGGCAGATTTGGGCGGCTGGCACACGCAGTAGCGCGAACGCCCGGTGCCCGCATAGGCATAGGCCTGGGTGAAGACGCGGCCATGATCATCACAGAGGGCAATGAGGCAAAATGTGTAGGATCGGGTATGGTAATAGTGATAGATGGCAGTGACATAGGCGAAACAATTATTGCCACTGCAGATGACATTACTCCCATTGCCATAGAAAATCTAAAGGTGCATATAGTTGCGGAGGGTTGTAAATACCTTATAGCCGAAAAGAAATTTGTACTAAGCGGTAGTAAATAAAACAGATAGAAAATGGAAACACGCACAGAACATGATTTTCTCGGAGAGCGGCAGGTGCCTGCAGATGCTTACTATGGTGTACAGACGCTACGGGCAATAGAGAATTTCAATATTACAGGCATTACCAATGATAAGGAGCCGCTGTTCATACAGGCATTCGGATATGTAAAAAAGGCAGCAGCAATGGCCAACCGCGACTGTGGTATACTCGATGCCAAAATCGCTGAAGCCATAACTTTTGCTTGCGATAAGCTGATAGCCGGCGAATACAAAGACCAGTTCATCACCGACCTCATACAGGGTGGTGCAGGTACATCTGTGAATATGAACGCCAACGAGGTGATAGCCAACATAGGGCTTGAATACCTGGGGCATAAAAAAGGTGAATACCAATACCTGCATCCCAACAATCATGTGAATTGTTCGCAGTCTACTAATGATTCGTATCCTACCGCATTCAGGATAGCCTTGTACCGTAAAATAGACGTTTACCTGGCCGCGTTGGAGCAGTTGAAAAGTGCATTCTCTAAAAAGGGCGTTGAGTTCATCAAGGTATTGAAGATGGGGCGCACGCAACTGCAGGATGCTGTGCCGATGACGCTGGGCCAGGAGTTTCATGGCTTCGCCAGCGCGGTGAGCTCAGATATTATTCGCCTGAAGGAGGCGCAGCAGCTGATCACGGAGATCAACATGGGCGGCACTGCTATTGGTACCGGAATAAATACACCAGAAGGTTATGGCCCTATGGTGACGAAATATCTTGCGGAAGTATCCGGTGTGCCGGTAACGCTTTCCGCAGACCTGATACAGGCCACTTCAGACACAGGTGATTATGTACAGGTGTCTGGGGCGCTGAAACGCAATGTGCTCAAGATATCCAAGATATGCAACGATCTGCGGTTACTGTCATCCGGACCGCGCGCCGGGCTCAATGAAATAAATCTGCCGGAGATGCAGCCCGGCTCGTCCATTATGCCAGGCAAGGTAAACCCGGTTATAGCAGAGGTAGTTAACCAGACCGCCTTTTATGTGGTAGGGGCCGACCTTACGATAACTATGGCGGCGGAGGCCGGCCAGCTACAGCTTAATGTAATGGAGCCAGTCATCACCTTCAGCCTGTTCACATCATTGCAGTATATGACCAATGCTATAAACACGCTCGTGGAGAAATGCGTAAGCGGCATCACCGCCAATGAAAAAATATCTGCGGATCATGTGATGAACAGCATAGGTATTGTCACTGCCCTCAACCCGGTATTGGGTTACGAGATGTCCGCGTCCATTGCCAAGGAAGCTCATGCTTCTGGTAAGTCGGTACACGATATAGCTGTAACAGAGCGCAAACTGATAACACAGCAAAAGTGGGATGAGATTTATTCATTTGAGAATATGATAAACCCGGTGTTCATCAATAAATAAGGCGTTAACAACCCGATAGCAAAAAATCAGTATTTATACTGATTTTCAATTTTTTACCAACGTTAGCTGTTATTTTGACGTCTTAGTTATAAACCAAAAGTTTATGAAACGTATACCCCTTATTTTGGCTGCTTTAAGCCTTGCTGGATTTGCCGCAGTAGTATCCTGCCACAAAACCAACAACGTCGCCACCCCTATAAACACGAACCAGGTGTTTTCCAGTCTGCGCTCCTCGGCGCAAACCTTGTCGGTGACAGCCGGGATGGACACCACCGTATATGCCGCCAACGGCACTATGCTGCATTTTTATGCTAACTCTTTCAAGAGCAGCACCGGCAACATTATTACGAGCGGTCCTATCTCAATAAAGATCATAGAAATGTATAATCCCGGCGATATGGCACTGAACCGGGCCACTACTACCGCCGATGCAGGCCAGCTTTCAAGCGGTGGGCAGGTTTCTATCCTTGCTTACCAGGGTACGCAACAGGTGACTGCGAATAAATACGGCATCGGGTTTAGGCAGTCCGGCGCTTCGGGGCAAAATATGCAATTGTTTTATGGCACTACCAATAACACCGACTCCATTGCCACATGGACCATCTCCGATACCACAAAAACCGGCACAACCGCCAGCGGAACCGTCGCGGACTCTTCCGGTGGCGGTACCGGCTCGGGCGTCAACTTCATGTATGTTTTTGACTCCTGCACCAATTTCGGCTGGATCAACTGCGATCACTACATGGGTAGTTCGTATACTTTGACATCCATAAGTTTATCAGTACCGGATAATTCTTTTAGTTCAGACAATACAGAGGTCTTCCTCATGTTCCCTTCCGACAAAAGTGTTATGAGCCTTTACTACGATGGTTCCAGTAAGACTTATAAAAGCGGCTTCGGCGGTATGAACACAGTACCAGTTGGCCTCAACTACGAGATAGTATTGGTAACTAATAAGAAAGAGAGCTACTACTACTGGAGTGGTTCAGGAACAGTAACCACGAGTATGAGTGTTACCGCGGCTCCTGCCTCTGAGACACTCGCAGACATCATTACCCGCATGCACGCACTGTAATACCAGGTGCATCGCTTAAACTAATACCGTTTAGACATCTAATTGATGCAATTTTTATATAGCTCCCAGCCTGTGATTGATAGTACAGTATTTGCAGTAA
>CAINOM010000417.1 GCA_903851455.1 uncultured Bacteroidota bacterium
GTGCCATAGACAACAGATGTATTCACCCCACCTTTTTCAAAAACATTTCCACCAGCAATAACCCTTGTCTTGCCACCGCCACCTTCCGGCCGCTCCCATATCTCTTCTTTGAATAACGCCTTCCCGTCCTCGCGCTCCAGCGCAGCACAAATGGTATCCTGCAGGCCGTGTATATACTTTATGAACTGATCTTTAACTAACATCTCACCTATTGAATTTGGATTTTGCAGTTTTGAATTTTGAATTTTTACTTTGAAGCGTATTCCTTCACCGCATCCACAAATGCCCTTGCATGATCTACCGGCACATTGGGCAATATACCATGGCCCAGGTTAGCAATATACCTTTGGGTTCCAAATCCGTCTATCATCTGCGTTACTTCTTTCTTTATCTGGCTGATGGGAGCAAGCAGTTTTGATGGATCAAAATTCCCCTGTAGTGTGGTGCTGTTGTTCGTCATCTGTCGCGCCAGTTCCGGTGTCACACTCCAGTCAAGCCCCAACCCGGATGCACTTGTCCTGCTCAGATCACCAAGCGCATACCAACTGCCTTTAGGGAACAATATCACCGGCGCATGCGGGCTCACCGCATCAGCTATCTGCACTAGGTAGGGCTGGGCAAACAATTTAAAATCAGCGGGACTCAGCATGCCGCTCCAGCTGTCAAACACCTGCACCAGGTCTGCACCGGCATTCACCTGCGCCTTCAGGTAACCGATCGTCATATCAGTTATCTTCTGCAGCAGCCGGTGAGCAAGCTCCGGTTGTGTAAAGCAGAATTGTTTTGCCTTATCAAAGGTTTTGCTACCCTTCCCTTCTACCATGTAGCACAGCAGCGTCCATGGCGCACCCGCAAACCCGATCAGCGGCACCCGGCCATTGAGTTCCTTCTTTGTGAGCGACAGCGCCTTCATTACATAACCCAGCCTTTCTTCCACACCTGTCGTTATCAGCGCATCTATATCTGCGCTGGTCTTTACTACTTTGGGTAATGACGGCCCCTTGCCCTCTTCCATCAATACCTCGAGGCCCATAGCCTGCGGTATCACGAGTATATCTGAGAAGATAATTGCAGCATCCACACCTACCTGGTCCACAGGTTGCAGCGTTATCTCGCAGGCAAGTTCCGGCGTTTCCACACGCGTAAAGAAGTCGTACTTCTCACGCAGCTTTATATAATCCGGCAGATACCTGCCCGCCTGCCGCATCATCCATACCGGCGGACGCGATACCTGTTCACCCTTTAATGCCCTTAATAACAGATCATTCTTCAATTCGCTCATTTATATTGTTTTATTTTCCGGCAGCGTTATAGCCGTCCGATTATTTTTTGAAATAATTCAGTGCATATTCCACCACGCTTTCTTTTCCCGCAGTCTCACTGAATATCACCTTATTGCTGGTATGCTTCTTTATTGCATTAGCGGTAGTATTACCTATAGCAAACAGGATAACGTCAGGGCCTATCTTATTGGAATAGAAAAAGCTAATCACAGCACTGGGACTGAAAAACAGGATGCCGTCATATAGTTTGCTCATGGTCCTTGGCGTCTCCTGTGTATGATACACCACCACCTCGTAAACCTCTATCTCATTTTCACGTAGTGTATCCGGCAAAGTGTCCATTCGCTTATCACCACAAAAGAAAACTACTTCTTCCTCACCATCTTCAATAATGAGGCTAGCAAGTTCCGCCGCATTCTCAGCAGCTCCTATAATTTCCGCCGACTTAAATTGACTTCCGACGGCATCTTTTGTTGCATTACCAATACAGTAAATATCCCACTTCGGGTCTGCCGACAGTATGATATCAGAAACCGCTTTTACTGCGTTGACACTGGTAAATACAACCGTTGCTTCAACATAGCAAAGGTCCACTACCCGCTCTTCCAACGCATCGCTTTTTATGGCGCTTACCTTTATGAACGGTACCACATCAAGCTGCACGCCCTGCGCCACTGCTTTCTGCAGCAACAGTTCGTCCAGCGATGCCGTACTTAATATTTGAATATTATTGGCCATTTGTTATTCCTTCCAATATGGCTTGTCCGCCATTTTGCAAAAGCTCACGCGCCGCGTCCTGCCCCACATTACCCGCTTCATTTACTGCGGCACTCTTGCGTATCTCCTTCTTTTGTTTGCCATCCCGGCTAAGTATATTCCCCTCAAAAACCAACTCCCCGTTTTCGATCTTCGCCAGCGCACTTATAGGTGTTGAACAACCGCCCAGTAACGCCCGGAGAAAATCACGCTCTACTGCCGTGCACAAAGCCGTCCCCACATCATGAAAATTCGCACATGCGGCCAATGCTTCTTTATCTTCTTCCCTGCAAACAACAATGATCGCACCCTGTGCAGGCGCCGGCAGCATCCAGTCCAGTTCTACAGCGTTTTCAGGCCGCAGCCCTATACGCTCCAGCCCCGCAGCTGCGAAGATAGCTCCGTTCCAGTCACTCTCGGCTACTTTCCGTAGCCTGGTGTTCACATTTCCCCTCAGGTTTTCTATCCGGTCATTCGGATATCGGTTCAGCCACTGCGCCTGTCGCCTTATGCTGCTTGTTGCTATCGTTGCGGGAGTAGCACCTTCTGAAAATACAGCCCCGGGCTTTGGCACCAGTATGTCTATATACGATGCTCTAGGCAATACCGCTGCCTGCACGATCCCCCTGGCCATCTGCGTAGGCACATCCTTCATAGAGTGTACCGCAATATCTATATCTCCGTTCAGCAGAGCTATATCCAGGGCTCTTGTAAATATTCCCTGCACACCTATTTCATAAAGCGGCGTCTTCAGGTCGGTATCTCCTTCACTTTTTATGTACACCAGTTCAGCCGTATAACCGTGTTTTGCAAGAAGGTCTTTCACAAGATCAGCCTGCCACACAGCCAACTGGCTTTCACGTGTTCCGATACGGATCATTTTATCCATATTAACCGATAAATTCGTTTATGGCTTCGATGTAATGGCATCCGGGAGCATTGTCGCGGCGCATCTTTGTTGCAAGAGTATTGATCACCTTCTGTATCTTCTCGTCCTTAGTACCGGAACAGGATGTGCCACCGGTGTCAGTGTGGCCCAGCAATGCAGGATCAATGTATATCTGTTTCAGCTTGTTTTTCACTTCCTTCAGCACGGGCACATGCTTGCGCATAGCATACCACTCTTTGAATTCCGCTATGTGCTCTTCTATTATGGCCAGTGCTTTGGGAACTTCAGCAGTCCGCTTCTGCAATGTCTCATCCTTTATTTTAGACAGCATATCCACATCCACATAAGTGATGCCCGGCAATTTACGTGCTTCAATATCCACATTACACGGCACCGACAGATCTATCACCAGTTTGCTGCCCCTGCTCACAAGGTGCCGCTTAAACACCACCGGCTCAGGCGAGCTCGTAGATACGATCACCACACCAGCATCAGCCAGCTCACGGTCCATAGCCTCCATTGGTGCGCATTTCAGACGCAGCTCCCGGGCTATTTCCTTAGCGGTCTCTTCGGTCCTGTTGATCAGGGTAATATTAGTAGTATCCAGATAATCCACCAGGTTGCGACATGTTGTCCTGCCTATCTTACCAGCGCCCAGTACTACGATCTTCTTCTCTTCAATATCTTTCACACTGCCGGCAAGAAAGGTGTTGTCACCAGTCATAATATGCTGCACCGAAGGGCATTTCATTTCTGGTGTTACCGATGGCCCTTCAAAATACTCCCTGATATATTGGATCGCTGCAAATGAGGTTGATACTGTTCCGCCACTCAGGGCGGTATGTGTTTTTATTGCTTTAGACGCCTGCAAAACCGAATTAATAAGACGCTCGGTAAAAGGCCCCACAAAACCATTGGCCTTGGCCAGTTTCACAGCATTCTTTATCTGCCCTAGTATCTCATAATCGCCAAGTATCTGCGAGTCAAGGCCGGAGGCTACATGAAAAAGGTGCTCAATAGCTGCTGTTCCATTCTTTTTGTAAGAGATCGTTTCAAATTCCCCGACGTCGCCGGTGCATACACTGCACAGCATTTCTGCAAGCCGGGTGCCCGACGCCGCAAAACCATATACCTCGGTTCTGTTGCAGGTAGAAACAACGAAAAGATCATCAACCCCGAATTCAGTTGCTTTCGATAACAACTGGAGATATTGGTCTTCGTTCACAGCAAACTGCCCCCTTACAAGGGCATCAGTTTTCTTGTAGTTGATACCAACCACCCTGAAATCGTCAATGTTTAGCTTGTCTTTTTTGTACATTAGTGTTCGTAATAACTACAGGCACAAAGGTAATTCGCTACATCCCCGCATTGAAATTTCTCTGTCATACCTTGGTCATATTAGCGAATGATCCTCGTCAGGTTTTGGTCAGGTAATGTGTTTAGTTGTTTTCTTTGCATCCCAATTAATTAATAATGCCAGCACAGACAAAACGCGCAGTAATACTGATGAACCTCGGCTCCCCGGAGTCAGTGGCCGTGAAAGATGTAAAAAAGTACCTTGACGAATTTCTTATGGATGAGCGGGTTATAGATTCACCCTACCTCGTCCGTTCGGTACTCGTAAAGGGTATCATCACACCCTTCCGCGCCGCAAAATCTGCCGAGGCATACGAGTCCATATGGACCAAAGAAGGCTCTCCGCTGGTGTCTATAACCAAACAACTGAAATCAGTACTTGAAAAAGAGATAGATGAGCCGGTTGAAGTAGCTATGCGGTACGGAAACCCTACCATGAAATCAGCCTACGATGCACTGAGATCAAATTACCCCGCGCTGGAAGAAGTAGTACTGCTACCCTTATACCCGCACTATGCTATGTCCAGCTACGAAACAGCGGTGACACACGCCCGTACTGTGCACAAAGAAGGCAACTATCCCTTTAAAATAACCTTTGTAAAGCCTTTTTACAACCATCCCGACTATATAAAGGCACTGGCGGAAAGCATGAAACCTTATCTGCTAAATTATCAGGGGCATTTGCTATTCAGCTACCACAGCATACCGGAGCGCCACATCATGAAAAGTGATATGACCGGTATGCACTGCCTGCAGTCGGCCAACTGCTGTGAAACGCCCTCGCCGGCACATAGATATTGCTACCGCCACCAATGCTTTATGACCACCAAGCTGGTTACGGAGTATTTAGGTATTCCAAAAGATAAGTACAGCGTATCTTTCCAGTCGAAGCTCGGCAGGTCCGAATGGCTGAAACCCTCCACAACGCTACGTATGCAGCAGATGCCGGCCGAAGGAATTAAAGACCTCACCGTAGTATGCCCATCGTTTGTCAGCGATTGCCTCGAAACCCTGGAAGAGATAGCCATACGTGAAAAAGAAAACTTCCTGGCCGCCGGCGGCGAAACATTTGCCTACATACCCTGTATGAATACGCAACCCGGTTGGATAAAAGCTGTCGCTGCGCTCATTGGAATTAGTTATCAGTAATTTGTAATTCGGATCCAATTTTTTATTTTCAAGAATTCCATACTAAATTCCGGAATATGGGCACAAGCACCAATCCAAATTACTAAATCCAAATTCCCAATTCCCAAAATGTACCACTACGTCCTGGCATTACATATCATCTTCATCGTTACCTGGTTTAGCGGTATATTCTACATCGTGCGCCTGTATATCTACAATACAGAAGCCAATGATAAGGCCGAGCCGGAAAAAAGCATCCTTCAAAAGCAATTCAATATCATGATCCGTAGGCTGTGGTTTGGCATTACCTGGCCATCTGCTGTGCTCACACTCATCTTTGGCCCGTGGATGTGGTACCTCTGGGGGCACCTTGACAACTGGCTGGCTATCAAATTGTGCTTTGTTGTTGGGCTGTACGCCTATTTCTTCACCTTGCATGCCATCTACAAACAGCAATCGAAGGGCGTCTTCAAATACACATCCGGGCAGCTGCGCATATGGAATGAGGTGGCCACGATCTTCCTCATAGCCATCGTTATGCTGGCAGTAGTGAAGCAGGGCATGAGCTTTGTCTGGGGCATCTCAGGACTGCTGCTGTTCGTCGTTTTTTTATTAGAATTTTAGGTAAAACGATTGCCTATAACTTACAAATTCATATTTATATTAATTATGACAAATTCACTACTCATTTATTCGCTATTCTAATA
>CAINOM010000418.1 GCA_903851455.1 uncultured Bacteroidota bacterium
AAAAAGTCACTGTTACCCCTTTTATATCTGTGCCATTTGCATCAGTAGTAGTAAATAAAACCCCGGAGGAAGGGCTATCGTCTGTCTTTAAACGGATTGCATCTTGTTTGACAGGGCTACTTGCCTTTTTCTTTTTTTGATACTTCCTCCATCCCGAGGTATCGGCACAATTATAGAAAATATGGTTGCCATTTACGTCGATAATTCCGCTAGTGACGCCGTTATTTATAGATATTGACGAGTGGCCATTTCGGTCAACGCTCATAGCACGCCCGATGATGGCCATTCGTTTCGTTGTTTGCCTATCTTTCACCCGTTGTGTACTGCATTGCAAGACAACTGCAAGACTGCATATAACACCAGTATACAAAAGCAATTTTTTCATGAAAAACTGTTTAACTATTATTAATACTATTTTAAAAACTACCTGCTACTTACTCCTATTTCAAAGTATCGGTCACTACATTAAATGGCACTTTGGTGCTGGTTAGCCCATGTTTTCCAAGGGTAATTGAATTCGCAACCCGTTTAAGTGCATAGCCGCTGTCTACATTCAGTATAGCATTAAAGTATACAACTGTATCCTGAAACTTCGTTACCGTCGCCATACCCATGGCATTGGTAACAACAGAAGCTTCACTGCCTGCTCCAGTGCAAAAAGTATCATCAAGAGCCACGACCCGCGATGCATAGAATGTAACTGTTGCTCCCGGAATGAAATTTCCATTTACATCAACCGTTGTAATATTTACTCCGTTTTCCCTGTTTGTATCTATTGCATTCAATTTAATGCTGTCTTTCGGAAAAGGAACGGTAAGGTATGAGGCGTAGTAAGAACCGGTAAAGCTGGCATTGCTCTTTTCCCCCGGCTTTGTATAGATTATGTATTTCCCCGTGTCAGGAAGGTTGAAAATAAAATAGCCATTTATATCGGTTTGCACCGCATATACATAGAATGTATCAGCGCTGTCGGCGTAATGCTTGATGTACACCATCTGGCTATCTAATACGGTTACTTTACTTTTTGTATATTCGGTATACTGTGCTATGCCCTGGATAGTGTAAACCGTTGCGGGCACAACGCCGCCACTATCCTGCTTTTTGCACTGTGCAAAAGGCAGCATTACTAACAGTAATATTACAAAGCCTTTTATTCTCATTATTTTCTTCTGTTTTCTTTCGTTGTTTTATCTGGTTCTTAGTGCGCCGGGGTTGCGGCAGGCGGGCTTTGCGATGATGTTGTCCCACTGTTATTTATAGTGCCTGTCTGCGCGGTGCTGCTTGTATATTTTGGCGTAAACAAAGTATAGCTTACGGCGAAGAAACCGCCATACCTCATCTGCTGCGTATATTCCACCGAGCCGGGATTGGTGGCGTAGTAGCTGGTGTTGTCGAGGTAATTGTCTTTAATGATGTTGGTATTTATGGCGGCAACACCATAGGTGAAATGGAACTGCTGATAGGTACCCAGTGAAGCCGAAAGACCCAGCATATAGGCTACTCTTACCTGCGTTTCGGCAGTGGCGCCGAAACCAGCAGAAAGACCGGTGCAAAACCAGGGCTTGAATTTCCAGGTTACGTTGGCAAAGCCACCGACACCCACAGGAAGGGAACCCGGGCCTGACCTCGCGAGGCGATAGGGCGATGTACTTTGCACTGTGCCACCGGTAGTAGGCACTTGTTGCCATTCATAAGTGGCACTTTGAAAATGCGGGCTAAGCCCAACGAAAGGACCGGCGCTGAAGCTGAACAATGGCTTCCCATAGACCGGGAAATCAAACGAAATCACATCTGTGCTCGCAGGACCTATACCCATGGTACGGAATGAATCAGACGGAGCTATTTGCAGCACAAGACCTAAACGGTCTCCGTATGGGAAGATAGGGACTGTGGTGTATGACATGTTTTCCGCAACT
>CAINOM010000419.1 GCA_903851455.1 uncultured Bacteroidota bacterium
AGTTTACTCATATACGCTGTCAGTTTATCGTCCGACAGTTTCTTCTCGGTAAGGTCCCGGGTTACCTTCGAATACCCGATGACATCACCGCCCTTGCCGTGCAAAGCAGTAATAACGATAGAACCCCAGAACTTTGTCCTGTCCTTTCTCACGCGCCACCCTTCCTGCGTGGCTCTGCCCGTATCCCTTGCAGTAGCCAATAACCGGAGCGGCAAACCGCTTTTACGGTCTTGTTCTGTATAAAACACTTCGAAATTTCGTCCAATGATCTCTTCTGCCCGATACCCTTTGATGGCCTCAGCCCCCGCATTCCAGTTTTCGATGGTACCGGCCGGGCTTAAAAGGATGATCGCATAATCGCGCACTTCG
Organism: uncultured Bacteroidota bacterium; assembly: GCA_903851455.1. Taxonomy (GTDB): domain Bacteria; phylum Bacteroidota; class Bacteroidia; order Chitinophagales; family Chitinophagaceae; genus Nemorincola. The sequence continues at coordinate 370 of CAINOM010000419.1, forward strand.
GCAATCATCTGGTGATAACGCTCCTCGCTCAGCCTTAGCTGATCTTCTGAGAGCTTTTTATGGGTAAGGTCGCGGGTCACCTTACAATAGCCAATAACAGCGCCATCGTCATCGTGCAACGCCGTAATTGTGATACTTCCCCAAAACGCAGTGCCATCCTTTCTTTTGCGCCAGCCTTCATGAGATGCCTTTCCGGTTTCTGAAGCCTCTTTTAGCAGTTTCTGCGGTAATTTATTGATGATATCTTCCGGCAGGTAGAACGTGCTGAAATTCCTGCCTACAATTTCCTCTTCCGTATATTGCTTGATATTTTCAGCCCCTTTATTCCAGTTTTTGATCGTGCCGTCCTTATCCATCAGTATGATAGCGTAGTCCTGGACTTCCTCCACCATTCGCTTATAAAGATCGTTTAAGTGGTGCGCATCGTCACTTGTGCTCTTCCCCTCCTTCGCTGCCATATTCCGTTGATTTAGGCTATTTCAGAAACCAGCCTGAATATAGTAGACAATTTTTCTTTTAATTCGGCCGTTCGCGCTGGTTTGACAATGAAGTCATCAGCCCCTAATTTTTTGCTCTCTGACAATGCCGACCCTTCAGAGGTCGTTGAATACATAAAAAATTTGCTGTACTGCAGACGGGGCATATTTTTCAATATCCTCAGGCATTCTATGCCATTCATCTTCGGCATATTTACATCAATAAAAATATAGTCGGGAATATAGTGCTCATTTGATGTCAGAGCCGCCACAGCCTCCACTCCATCGGCCATTGTCAAACAACTCACTTCCCTGTTCACTTTTTTCAGGCACATAAGGAAGATCTCCTGATCGTCCAGATCATCATCAATAATCAGGCATTTCGTCATATTCTGTTTGTAAAGGTGTAAAAACAAATATGAAAAAATCATGCCACTAAGATCACGGCACAAAAAAACCGCCCGGGAGGGGGCGGCAGTTGTGAATATGCAATACTATTTGTGTTACGAAGCCTGCTTTAATACCGTATGCTCAGGCACCAGCGACAAATGCTGTACGTCCTCGGTTACCGCTTCTTCTGCATTGGTTGGTGTCACCAGCTGTACATCTGTGATGTCCTTCAGCTGTGGCAACTGCGACGCGGAGTTAATACCCAGGTAATCCATGAAGTTCTTGGAAGTAGCATAGATCAGAGGTTTGCCCGCCATCTCTTCATTACGGCCTGCAATCACGATCAGCTCCTTGTCCAGCAGCTTCTGTATGCTGTAGTCAGCACTTACACCACGAATAAACTCTATATCGCTCTTGGTGATCGGCTGCTTATATGCAATAATGGAAAGGGTTTCCATCGCTGCTGTAGACAGTTTCTTTATATGCTTGTCGCTGTTGAGCTGTAATACGGTCTTATGAAAAGCCTTCTTGGTGAGGAACTGGAATCCACCACCTATCTCCTGCAACTGGAACGGATAGTAGTCGGCATCATATTTTTCGCGTATAGCGTCTATACAGGTAGCTATCCGGTCTGCCTCAATGGGTGCTTCCATTGCCTGGCCCATTGTTTCTGTTATTTCCATCTGTGTCAGTGGTCGCTCGCTTGCGAAGATGAGCGCCTCTACGTGTGGCATCAGTTGTTCGATATCCATGCTGTTCTCCTTTTCTTTTTCACTACCGAAATTAGGCTACCTGATCGTTCCTGAGGGAATAAGTAATGCACAATTGTGAATAACTTATCGGTTCGTTTTCAGGTGAATTACAAACTAGTGTAAAGATACAAAAAACGGGCCGAAAGGCCGATCTGTCCGGTCCTCAGCATGCCTGGATCAGACAGACAGTGCTACCGCAAGCAACGCTACAACACACAAAAAGAAGATGTCAACACAGCCAAGGATAAGGCCGGCCATTGCAAATCCTCTGAATTTATGCTTCCTCTTTTTGAGGCCCATAATGCCGAAAATAAGACCTGCTATGCCGCACATAAGGCCAAATACAACCGCCACCGATGCAAATGCAGTCCAGCCTATGGCAGATATTACACTGGCAAAACCCGCTACCATCATAATAAATCCAAGCGTGGAACAGCCAAGGGAAGCAATGCTCTGCCACGCGGGTTTCTTGCTCTTCTCTTCCCTTTTATGATGTGCGGGAAAAATAGTTTTAACATGACTTTTGATCGAAGCGATGACGGATTGTGTCTTGTCGTTTACAGTTTGCTTTGTTTCTGCCGGATCAACGACGGTAGTAACGGCATTGGTTTTGGGTGTGGCAAATCCCGCATAAGTGGGCTGTGAGGCAATAGCAATAA
>CAINOM010000420.1 GCA_903851455.1 uncultured Bacteroidota bacterium
AGGTGCCCGAGCTGTTCACAGAGGGTGAGGGCTCTTTTAATGTTTTCCTCCGCTTTTGTCATATCCCCCTTCAACGCCTCTGCTTTTCCTATATTTTCCAGCGAGGTAGCAATGCCCAGCTTGTCGCTGTCAGTATAAAAAATCGCAAGTGCTTTATTGTAGTAATAAAGTGCAGAGTCATTATTATTTGTCTGTGAAAAGTAGTCTCCAAAATTATTATAGGTCTCTGGTGTTGCCTGCAGGGCGATGGACCGCAGGAAGCAGGAGTGTGCCTGCTCAAATTTCTTCTGTTCGGTGTAGTTACCTGCCAGGTAGCCCAGATTCGTTGCTTCGTTAGTATAGTCCTTTAGTTTGTCGTAGAGTTCTATCGCCTTCAGATAATAATTATTTGCTTCATCGTGGTAGAGACGCTTATTGTTGACGTTAAGTGTGCGCGTGCTCAGGTTGATGGCCAGGCCTGAATAGTTTCTCGCCATGGAGCCGCTGTCATTCATTTGTTCTGATATTTTTAACGCCTGCAGATCATAGTCAAATGATTTGTCGAGATCGCCGATATCGTGATACAGCCAGCTGATCATATGGACGGTACCGCCCTCGTATTTAAGCTGTTTGTTCTTGCGGGCTATGTCCAGCGCATCGGTATAGTATTTGAGCGCATTACCCATATCACCCATGCTGAAGTAACTTTTTCCAATAGTTACCTTTCCCCTGATGATGCCGGGTATGAACGCTATCTTTTCGGAGATTTCAAGACCTTCCTGGCCCCTGGCCAGGCTGCGTTTCGGGTTGAACTGAATACTGTCAAAAGCATTCCTGATTATCTGTATCGCCTTTGTGGAATCTGCAATAGAGTAGGTTTGCGAAAAAATACATTCAGGTAGCAGGCATAAAACAAGTATGACCGCATAACAGCTTTTGCGCAATAGCCTGTAACTATTTACTAGTGATCCCATTTGTTTGTAGGATAAATATATATATTAGTTACGTAGCCAGTGTCCGTATCAACAGAAAGAAGCGTTCATTTTTCTAAGTGTGCAGAAAAAGCTTGTAAGTGTAATTTGAGGGTTGGGGCAGGGCCTGGTAAGCATGGGCAATTGAGCATTTCACTCTGTTATCGGGTTTCCTCGTTGAAAGTATTCTTCAACCAGCTTCCCAACGTAGGCGACGTATTCTTTCGTAGGTTCAATGTACTCACTCACTTCAGTCTCGTTAATGATCATAAAATCACTATAATCGTCATCAATTCTCTCCTGCATTAGCCTGCTGAAAAATGTAGCGTGAGCAGAATCAAATAAGCCAGGCAGCACAAAGGAGTGATGCAATTGATTGACAACTCCGCTATGAGTTTTAGGCATTATATCCTTGGTCAATAACAATGCCTTGGTGGCATGAAAGCAGCTATAATACAAGCGACTCACAGCGGAAACATAGAATTTGTGGGTCATTAACACGCCAACTTCATCAAGCAAAGATTGGGATTTTATTAGCTTCAGGCGAATTGCCTCATCCTTCCGGTTCATAGTTCAATCATTCTTTTGGAAATTGATTGATACAACGAATAGTACACGGGACTTTTGTTCCATTCATTCTCCTGAACAGTAAGGGTATTAATGAAGGTGGCGATCCTTATACTGATTGGGGAAAGTGAATTGTGAATGTTGTTTTTTAAAGTGGTAGTTACGGGTTGGGGCGTCAATATAAGAATATCCCAGTCGCTCTCCTCTGTAGGTGTTCCATATGCCATGCTGCCAAAGAGCATGACTTTTGCGCCTGGTGCCACCTTCAGTATCTGCGATTTGATGGAAGATAGTATATCCTTCTTTTCCATAATGCAAATTTA
>CAINOM010000421.1 GCA_903851455.1 uncultured Bacteroidota bacterium
CTGCGAAACCTGGGTCTTGCGCTATACGCACACCATTTGTGTTGAGCATCAGGTGTTTTATGGGCTTTCGCTTGGCGATGTCGAGTATTTCAAAAAACTGCGGATGCAGCGTAGGCTCGCCGCCGCTTAACTGCACCACATCAGGTTCGCCCTCGCTGGCAACAATGATATCGAGCATGTGCTCTACCTCCTCGAGTGTGCGATGGCGGCCATAGTGTGGCGACGACATGGCATAACAAGTAGGGCAAGAAAGGTTGCAGCGATCGGTGATCTCTATAAGTGTGAGGCAGCTGTGCTGCTCGTGATCTGTGCACAGTCCACAGTCATAAGGACAGCCATAATGTACATTGTTGTTGAACTTCAGCGGAGTCTCTGATGGCTTATTGTAATTGCGGATGTTCTTGTAATATTCGATATCTGTGGCAATGACCACTTTGTGGAAGCCATGATCGGGGCAGGTCTTCAGCATGTATACTTTTCCATCTTCAAAAACGATCTTAGCATCTATGCGCTTCAGGCATTCGGGACAGAGGCTTATAGTGAAGTCGTAATAAGTGTATTTCCTAACTGGCATGAATGCGTTTTGAAACGATCAGTGATCGTGGATGAATAATATACCTGGCATAATACAAAAGCCCTGCAATGCAAACCAGCTGTATCGTTCCAAGTCCGGCGAAATACCGCCAACCGAGCTTGATGAAATCCAGCGAAAATCTGAATACCAGGTAAGCGATCAAAAACATTTTGAACAAAGCCCCCTGCTGAACAACATAATATTTACTGAACTGGGCAAGCGCTATCCATAAAAGTAACAAAAATAGTATTTCATAAATCGTGACGGGGTGCCGCGGTATGCCATCGCCCAGATCCATAGCCCATGGGAGATCTGAGGGCTTTCCATAGGTTTCTTCGAACACGCCTGCGGAAAAGCAACCAATGCGACCAATGATCATACCCAATATAAGGGGGAAGGTGAACAGATCGCCGGTGTGCTGCTTTTCGCCTATGATCTTTTTTACCAGCTCTACGCCTGCAAGGCCGCCAAGGAGGCCACCAACCAATGTTTTATTGGCAAAGAAATACAGCCACGGAGATGAGGAAGACAGCCAGGCGGGAAGGTCTTCAAGCGAACCGATAATTCGCGCTCCGATGACGGCGCCGAGCGTTGCGCCAGCTACAACAAACAGCCTGCGATCGGACGGAATTGTATCGCCCTGCTTTTTCTTGAGCCAGAGATAATACCGGAAGGCCACAAACACACCGATAAACTCAAGAATGCCATGCAACAGCACAGGGTGATGGCCGATATGAATGGTGCAGGGGAAACGCAAATGCGGCTCTGGTTTATAATATAGAGTACACTATCGTACCATCTGGTACTTAGAGAAGGTATGCTCCCTGAGATACGGAAAGTAAATGAGACAGATAACAATGATAATGAGCCCAAGTAGCAACAATACATAGCCGCCTTTTCTTTTGCCCCTGGACACCATAAGCAGCACAAGACCACAAAAGA
>CAINOM010000422.1 GCA_903851455.1 uncultured Bacteroidota bacterium
AGTAAAAAAACATCTTTATGAAACAGAGATTTTCAATTGCTTTAGTGACACTTTTAGGCGCATTCCTTTTTTACGGAACCAGATGCGCATTAGCCCAGGAAGTTGCGACACCTCCGGCGCCCGCACAAACATCGTCTGAAAGCCAGTTTATGGTAGCGGGCCTGCTCACATTCGGATTCGTAAACCAGAACACCACCAATACATTGGGGGGTGTAAAGAGCACCGACAAAACCAATAGCCTTGGCGACGCCGACCGTTTCGAATTCAGCCCAATGCTTTTGTGGCGGCACGGCGACCACCTGCTACTGGAATTTGAGCCCTCATTTGACGGAAACTCAATTGGTGTGAACTGGGCTGATGTTTCCTATTTTGTAGCACCGGGGCTGATCGTGCGTGGCGGTTACCTTGTATTGCCGTTTGGCAGCTATAACAAACGCCTCGCAGCCGGATGGATCAACAAATTGACATCTGATCCTATGGGGATGGACGTGGGGGGTACCGATTTCGGTATTGAAATACAGGGCGGGCTGCCGCTTGGCAACATGAAATGGAGCTATGACCTGAGCCTTACAAATGGTTTCCTGCTAAACAATGATGGTACTATTTCGGGCGTAGGAATAAGCGCTCTCAACAACGGCAAAACAGTGTGCGGAAGGCTTTCCCTGCTGCCGTTCTCCAACTCCAGCCTCGAAATTGGCGTTTCCGGATTGTATGGCGCAGTGGCTACGCCACAGGGCGCTACCTTCAGCAATACAACCGCAACAGACACCAAGGGGCCAATGGCTACTATGTATGCGGTTGACCTCAACTATGTAAAGACCCTCAGCCCGATACAACTGAACGTAAAAGCACAGTACAACGTATCTATGATAAACAATCTGAACTATCTTAACCCTGTTGACTCAACCCAGACCTATACTTTTACAAACACCACTTCGGCAGCGTTCGGACAGATTTCTGTAAGGCCTGTGAGCTCAAAAAACAAGGTGATCAAAAATCTGGAACTGGCATTCCGCTATTCCAATTATACTGCCCCTAAGAATTCTACCTGGGGACAAAACTACAGCGAAGAAGACGTAGCTCTTGACTATTGGCTTAGCTGGCGTACCGTGTTGAAGGCGGGCTACGAACATATCCAGTCGGATGGAACATCATCGGTACCTATTACCGGCCCACAGGGTTCTACTACTGTCAGCAGGTTGATCATTCAATTTTCTACCGAGTTCTAAAGCTTACTTAATTCTAAAATATCTTTTATGAAAAAAATATCCGGATCAAAATATATTACAACTGCGCTGATCGCATGCAGTTGTGCCACAGCCTTCTTCTTTTCCAACGGCTGTGTGGAAAGTAAGAAGGTAGCAGCAAAAAGCGGGGTGGAATTGTGGGCCGACAATTGCCAGAGATGTCACAATACACCATCGCCCACAACGTTCTCTGTCGAACAGTGGAAAACCATTGGGATGCATATGCAAACACGGGCCCTGCTTACCAACAACGAACGAGACAAGATCGTAGCCTTCTTACAGGCGGGAGCCAGGAATTAATATCTGTATCTGATATTAAAAAAGGATGAGCGCCGGGGCACTCATCCTTTTTTATTTTATGACAATTGAGTCAACTCTATTTTTTCGCAAGCGCAATTCCTAACACATCTGCCACATCGGCAACATAGTGAAAACTTAGCCCCTTGATGTACTCCTTGTTAATTTCCTCCACGTCTTTCTCATTTGCCTTAGGGATAATGATCTCGCGGATGCCGGCACGCTTTGCGGCAAGCATTTTCTCCTTGATACCACCCACCGGCAGCACCTGGCCGCGCAGAGTGA
>CAINOM010000423.1 GCA_903851455.1 uncultured Bacteroidota bacterium
ATCGGTTTGCATGAGGCGCATTTCATCAAGGATAGCTCCAAGTGCGCTGTCTGATACTACGTTGCGGAATTTGCCAGATGCATTGAAATGGCCACCCAGTATATCTTCCTGCAGGCTGGAGTATGCACCATATCCCCATCCGTGTTTTTCGCGGATACCGGTAAATAAACGGCCTTGTGAGCCACCACCAAGCACAGTATTGGCAACACGCGCTTTAATTGCATCTGGTGCACCAGGTACGAGGTCTACCGGGTAGGTTACGCTTATTACATTCTGTACAGAGCCTGTTCTTGGTGCAAATGCCACCTTAGTGAGCTTTGTTGCGTTTATTGCAGGGATGGTGTAGGTAGCAGATGGTACTTCTGCTTTCTGCCATTTTGCAAAGTATTTTTCTACTATAGGCTTTATCTCCGCCATCGTTACATCGCCCACTATCGCCATATAGGCTACATTAGGACGGAAGTAAGTTTTGTAGTATTTATTGCAGCGCTCCAGCGTTATTTTCTTTACAGACTCATCTGTAGGTATTTCGCCGTTAGGATGGTTAGTGCCAAAATTCACAATGTTGCTTACGTTCCTTACCATCGCATCCGGATCGCTTTTCTGTGTTTCCAGGCCCGACAAAGTCTTTTTCTTCGCCTTGTCCAGCTCATCCTGCGTTATGGTAGTATTCATTGCGATATCTGCCATCAGGTCAAATATCTTTTCGGTGTACTTCTTCAGTCCGCCACCGTTTATGCCTTCGTCGCTTACATTGATACTTGCGCCCATCTGGTCTATCTCTTCATTCAGCTTGTCTTTAGAGCGGGTAGCAGTACCTGAAAGCAGCAGTTCCGACATCATTTCGCGGTAGCCGGCCATATCGCCCTGCAGCTCCGGCTTTATAGAGAATTCAACATTGCACTCTATTGTAGGCAGCTTGTGGTTTTCTACCACAAACACCTGCATACCATTTGGCAGCGTGAAGCTTTCTGTCTTGCCAAGCTTTATTTCCGGTGCGGGTCCCGGTTTTGGTTTCATGCTGCGGTCCAGTGTCTGGCCCCACGCAGCGCTTACCAGCGCTATTGTTATAATGGATAATGTTATCTTTTTCATTTTGAATATTTTTATTTGGTACGGCCGGTGGCCGCGATTAGTTTAATTATTTTTTTGTCGCCGGCGCCTTAGCCGCTGGTTTCTTTGCCGCGGGCTTATCAGTCTTTTTGCCGTTTGCATGCTCTTCGCTCTTTGGCAGGTAGTACACTACCAGGCGGTTTTCCTTGGTCAGGTATTTGTTGGCCACACGCTTTATATCGTCCTTCGTTACCTTTTTATAGCTGTCCAGCTCGGTATTGATGCGGTTTGCATCGCCCTGGAAGGTGTAATAGGTTGCCAGGTTGGTAGCTACGCCCAGGTCTTTCTGGTTCTGCTCTATGAAGTCATTTTCAGCCTGATTTTCCAGCTTCTTGTATTCTTCTTCGCTGATGCCTTCTTTCTTCACTTTTTCTATTTCCTCGCTCATTGCTTTTTCCAGGTCTGCTGGCTTAATGCCCATGTTGGCGATGCCAAGCATGATAGCCAGTCCCGGCTCTTCATTGCCGAGGTCGAATGAGGCTGTTTGAATAGCCAGCTGTTTCTTGTCGGTAATTTCTTTCTCAAAGCGCGAGCTCTTGCCTTGCGACAGCAGCTGCGTCAGCAACTGTACCGCATAGTAGTCGGCAGTACCTTGTTTAGGTATGTGGTAAGCCATGATCACGGCAGGGAGCTGCACATTGTCATAAAAGTTTACGCGCTTTTCAGCTTTCTGCGCTGGTTCTGTTTCGGTAGGGCGGGGTATTGCCTTCGTTCCCTTCGGAATGCTGCCATAGTACTTGCTGATCAGTTCCTTGGTCTGCGCTACATTTATGTCTCCTGATATTACCAGTACGGCATTATTAGGTACATAGAA
>CAINOM010000424.1 GCA_903851455.1 uncultured Bacteroidota bacterium
CATGTGAGCTTTTTGTCTTCTGTGTGGGTGAGTGATCAGTGCGACTGAGTTTTTGGCCGTGCGAAGCCAAGTATCTTTTCTGCCTGTTTTTTTGAAAACATTGGGAAGTCGCTCAACGAAAATCATCTATCTTTATCACATAACGACTCACTATAAATTCTTGTTATGAGGTATCTGCTTCTACTACTTTCACTCTCCGCCACAGTCTTCCTATACTCCTGCGGTAAATGCACCTGTAAGGACCCGGTTCTAAAGGGAATTAAATTCAGCAACATAGACACGGCGAGTGAGCAAACGGCAAACATAGATGTGTATAACAGAAGTACGCTGGGTTTCTCCTCACTGGCCAGTTCCTTCGCCAACCAAACAATTATCCCGAGTGGCACCTACGGTACGCTGGTATTTGACTTCGATTATACCCACGATTATATAATCACCATCAACCCGTCGGGCAAGGTGCTTAAGATCAAGAATATTGGTCATGGTAATTATACCAAGCAAAATATGGGATTTAAGGCCAGCTGTGAGAATTGCCTGAATAGTGTGACGTATACTGTCAATGACTCAGTAGTGAGCCAGCCCGAGGTGGTAACACCTATTGTGGAAACAGACTTTTACATGGGTATTGCCCAATAGAATTATCGTTTCTGCTGATCGGCCTCATACTTTTCCAGTTCACCCCGGGCATCAAGAGCTACAAGTTTGTCCACCTCTTTGTCCCGCTTCATTGATTTGTTTGCTTTGTACACCTTAATGACGCTCTTGATGCCGGCGAGGTTGCCCTTCACACTATCCGCATAGTTACCGCTTTCTATCACATACTTTGTCCAGCCGCCCATGTAGCACAACAACAGATCGGGGCTCTCAACGAATGTAACCGTCTTATCGCTGATCGTGATCGATACATCAGGGCTGCCGGAGATCCACTCAATAAGAAAAGTGGCCGCATCTTTTCTTTTTAGTTTATCCTGGTCAACCGGTGTATTTTCAAGCCAGTTCACGCAGTTCACGACATCTTTATTGTACTTTCTAAAGTCTTTTACATTCTTTGCGTCAAAATCCTTTGGCACGTCAAAGGTTTGCGCATATACACTCACTGAACAAATGAAAAAGGAAAACAGGAAGAAGGGGAAGGTTAATTTCATAAAATATGTTTTAGCTCAAATGTAATATTTATCGGCCGCTTCGCGTGAAAAACGCCAAACACTGCTACAATTGCCAAAATTGTTAGTAATTAAAGGATAAATAGCCGCCCGAACGGTGTTACGATTTTATTACCTTTGCGCTCCATAATACACTCAATGGATTCTTCAGTAAAGATATTTTCGGGAACTGCCTCCAATTACCTGGCATCAGCTATTTCAAAACATTACGGCAAACCTCTTGGAGCGCTGAACATTCAGAAGTTCAGCGATGGCGAGTTTCAGCCGGTGTTCCAGGAGTCTATCAGGGGCGACTATGTTTTCCTTGTTCAGTCTACGTTTGCGCCGTCTGATAACCTGATGGAACTGCTGATGATGATAGACGGCGCACGCCGTGCATCTGCAGGTTACATTACCTGTGTGATCCCTTACTTCGGTTACGCCCGGCAGGACAGGAAGGACAAGCCGAGGGTGTCGATCGCATCGAAGCTGGTAGCCAACCTGCTTACTGAGGCCGGTGCTAATCGTGTAATGACCATGGACCTGCATGCGCCACAGATACAAGGTTTTTTTGATATACCTGTTGACCACCTTGATTCTTCGGCAATTTTTATCCCGTATATCGAAAAACTTAAGATAGAAAACCTTATCTTTGCGGCCCCCGACGTAGGAAGTACGAACAGGGTGCGTGAAGTAGCGAAGTATTTTGAGGCGGATATGGTCATCTGCGACAAGCAACGCAAGCGCGCAAATGAGATAGCAGCGATGACGGTGATAGGTGATGTGGCCGGCAGAAACGTGGTGCTGATAGACGATATCTGTGACACAGCCGGGACCCTCTCAAAGAGTGCTGCGATACTGAAAGAGCGCGGAGCACTGTCTGTAAGGGCCTTTTGCACACATCCCGTACTCAGCGGCAATGCTTATGAGAACATAGAAAACTCGGTGCTTGAAGAACTGGTAGTATGCGACACCATACCACTGAAGAAGGAAACCAAGAAGATAAAAGTATTATCCACCGGCGAACTGTTCGCAATAGCCATCCGGAATACTTTTGAGAATAAATCGATAAGCTCTTTGTTTATACATAGTAATCGCAAATAGCGATTTGCTAATTTGAAAATTTGGAAATGTGCAAATTTGAAAATCAGTGTAATAAATAAGTAGAATAATATGAGAATTTGCACATTTTCAAATTCTCCAATTTTCAAATTAGAATAACGACTGTTTATACAAA
>CAINOM010000425.1 GCA_903851455.1 uncultured Bacteroidota bacterium
AGAGCTGAATATCAGTGACTTGTTTTTCCCACGCGCACATGCCGGAAAACTGAGTGTCTACAATTCATTCGCTTATGTAAATGCGGTGTACACGGCCGGCGAATATAAAGGCAACCAGGTGGAATATGCACCGCACAATATAGACCGTGTGGGGCTGAACTACTGGATAAAGGGCTTTGACTTTAACGTGCAGTATTCTTACGAAAGAAAGTCCTTCGGCGATGCATCGAATGCGGTTTCAGATCCTTCTGCGGAGATAGGCGTGCTACCGTCTTACTGGTTATTGGACCTTTCGGCTTCCTATAAATGGACGAGATATAAGATAAGCCTGGGGGTGAACAATCTTTCAGACGAAAAGTATTTTACGTTGCGCACATCTGAGTATCCCGGCCCGGGCATTATTCCGGCCAGCGGCAGGAGTTTGTATGTGGGCTTTGCTGCAAGGTTTTAGAAAATCTGCTGCTGCTTTAAATACGAAGAGCCTCCATGCATGGCGGCTCTTCTAATAATTATACACGGGTTGTATTAATTTTCTGTTTTGTCTTCGTGTGGTTTTTCTTTGCTCTCTTCCTTATCACCATGCTCTTTGTCTTTGAACGGACAACCGTGGTTTTCCCAATCGCCGGGCTCATCAGGGCAGCGGTCCATGCGATCAGAAATGCGGTCGCCGTCACGATCATGGCGCCTTAATTTGTAGAACGGAACCGAACCACCCACATAGGCATTCACACCGTATTGATGGCCGGCAAATAAACCAAGCAGGTCGTCGCTGCCGGCGAAGAAACCAGCTATACGGAAACCAATGCCCATCTTCATGCTGTTGCTGAGCATGCTGTAAGTAATAGGGAGACCAACACTGATGAGGCGGGTATCGTAACGTGGGGTCACAGTTACCTGGTTATAGTATGAGTTACCAAAATTTTCACGGTTAGCCACATTTACTACGTATGCGGCATTTACGTACCAGTGTTTGCAAATGCTGTAATCAGCGCTAAACAGCAATCTTGTTGGCATACCTACCCTTGTGTTCTGGTGTATGGTATCGCCGTTAAAGCCTCTTGACTGCAGGTAGTTTTTGAAATCGGTATAATTGCCAACGCTGTTTGATAAGCCAGTGCCGGTAAGATAGCCATTACCGTTTGCTTCGAGGTTAGCGTTATTGTCTGCCTTGTAGGTGATAGCGCCGAGGTCTAATACGGAAGCGGAAAAACGAAGCTTGTACCTGTTGCCTGTATAGTCCACGCGATCTGCAACGCCATCCATTTCGTATACTTCGCGGGCTGGCTCGGTGATGTAGTCATACATTACACCAAAATCAGCACCCACGCCACCGCCAGCCTTTGTGCCAAAGAACTGGCTGAGCAGGTTGTTATTTCCAATACCATTAAACACAGCGCTTTTAGTACTTACCAGGTTGCTGGCATATTCGATATCTGAGTTGTAGGCATACACAGTGTCGTTGCCATTTCTGTACTGTACATTGAGATTCTTACCTTTCAGGCCAACATAACCCATACCGCCGAGGTAGCGAATGGTTGCGCCAATGCGTATTTCATGATGCGGCCGATCGAGTAAAACACCACCATACGAAGCTCCGAGCTCACTCCATAACTGCGCCGTGTAGTTGTAATTATGCGACGTAAATGTTGCATCTCCAGCCGGCAGGTAAGAGGAATTGGTTATGGTCTGGTACAGCGACTGGTCAAAGTTGTTGAACTGGTTCATACCTCTTATCGCCGTGGTGATCGCAATGCTGTGCTTGTGGTTGATGCTGATCATACAGCCAGGGCCGTTCACTTTGGCATATGGCGCCATCAGGCTAAAGCTGTTATTATTAGAGTAAGAAAATATATCGCTTGAATTACCATTGCTTAATGCACCAATCAGGCCACCATTATTTTTGAGCGTGCCGAGGTTGTTATCAACGCCCGCGGTTACGCCAATGATATCAATAGTAAAACGCTCACGGCTATCTGCAATTACAGCAGGATTCAGATAAAGACCCTGGGTGCCGCTCCAATTGCTGTTGGCAATTCCAAAATTAAACTGGGCAACAGCCTCTACGGACAACAGAGAAAGCAGGCCCGCAAAGACAGAAATTTTAGAATAAATTTTTACCATGTGTATTACTTGTTTAAAAGTGTACGCCACTAAAGTAATAATAAAGTTCTAATAATGTCATAAACCGTTAAAAATACTTAGGCCTGGCGGCCTGTTCAGCGGTCAGAGGGCTAGTATGTTGCCCGTTCCCAGTGGTCATGGTCCTCGGGCCTTCTCTTTTTGGGGGCTTTAATGGGCACATAGCCTCCGAGATAAACGCCGGCACCGTATTGGTGATTGCTGAAAACAGCCATTATGTCATCGCTGCCGATGAAAAAGCCGCTAAACCTTAAGCCGATGCCCAGTTTCATATCATGGGCAAGTGCACTATAAGTAATCGGCAGTGCTGCACTAAACAAGCGGGTATCATAACGAAGAGTGACCGTGAACTGATTGTAATATGATGTGCCGAAATTCTGGCGGTTAGCGAGGTTGCCAACAAATAACGCATTAACATAAAAACGCTGGTATACCTGGTAGTCGGCACTTAAAATAAGGTCGGTGGGCATGTGGACCTTTGCGGCAGCCGAGGACGTGTCGATAGTGAAGCCTTGCTGTTTCATATAA
>CAINOM010000426.1 GCA_903851455.1 uncultured Bacteroidota bacterium
ATATCGTTGCAGTTCAAAAGACACTCAGCTATATTGTACCCATTTGCGCACTTTGCAAAATTACAGAAAGTGACCAACTTTATATCGTTCCGCCGGGTACAAATAAGCATTAACGAATTATATCATCAAAATTTTATTTTTTCTTAAATAACTGCTGTAACTGTAGCATAATCGCGGAAATGATTATCTTGTATCGCGCTTGCTTTCTGCCCTATCGGCTGCGCCATTATAAACTTATATAGGAATAGTTATGAATCTTTTTGTTGGTAATCTTAATCCGGAAACAACAGCGGCAAGTTTACGTAAGTTGTTTTCAGAATTTGGGGAGATCGTCTCCTCTAAAGTGATCATAGACAACGCCACTGGTATGTCCCGTGGTTTTGGTTTCGTGGAGATGGCCGATAAGTTCCACTCCTACGATGCTATCGACAACCTGGACTGCATCTTTTTTGAGGGCAGTGTTATTTCTGTAAAAGAAGCAAAGGGGAACACCAAGGGTGGCGGTGGAAGCAAAGGCGGCGGTGGCGGCTTCAAACGTCCATTCAAGCCGAGAACTCCGGGCGAAGGTAACTTCAACAGCCGGCCACCACGTGATAACAACTTCAGTCCCCGCCCACCCCGCGAGAATTATACCCCTCGCCCGCGGCGTGATGATGATTTCAATAAACTATAAGGTAACTGGATGTTACAACCTGCTATTTACCAGTAAAAAAGTCTACGGTAAGCTTTAGCCCATCCATGAACTGGCGAGTAGGCTCATAGCCCAGCAGTTGCTTTGCTTTAGATATGTCAGCAAGAGAATCCCTGATATCACCAGAGCGAGCTTCCCTGTATACCGCAGGATGGGTTTTTGAAAGGAGCTTACAAATGGCATCGTAAAGGAAATTTACCGAGAAATTTGCGCCCACCGCTACATTATATACCTGGCCATAAGCTGCTTCATTATCCGTCAGCATGCCCCTTATGTTTGCCTGCACTGCATTCTCAACAAAAGTAAAGTCACGTGTCTGCCCACCATCTCCGTTTATGTAGACCGGAGTCTCGCTGAGTATACCACTCACGAATAATGGAATAACAGCAGCATAAGGCCCCTCAGGATCCTGCCTTGGCCCGAAAACATTAAAGTATCTAAGCCCGACAACCTTCATACCATATAGCCTGCCGAAAACGGAAGCATACAGCTCGTTAGCCATCTTAGTGACAGCATAAGGAGATAGCAGATTGCCGGTGCGCTCTTCTCTCTTGGGCAGATTTGGTTCGTCTCCATAGACAGATGAAGATGACGCGTAGACGAAAGTCTTCACACGGGCGTCTTTGGCAGCGGTGATCATGTTCACAAAGCCGCTCACATTCACCTCGTTGCTGGTAATAGGATCTTTGACCGAACGAGGAACCGAGCCGAGCGCCGCCTGGTGCGACACATGATCTATGCCCTCACACGCCTGCGCACAAACCGCCGCATCACGGATATCCCCTTCCATGAATTCATATCTGGGGTTGCCGCTGAACAACGCCACATTATTGCGGGAGCCGGTGGCGAGGTTATCAAGCACACGCACTTTACCCGCACCGTTGGCAAGCAGGTATTCCACGATATGCGAACCAATGAAACCCGCACCACCCGTAACCAGGAAGTGCCTACCCGAAATGTCCTGCGTATGAAAAACCGCCATTGATAGCCTGTTTTGAGGTAAATGTCATGATACTAAAAAGACCGTCCATTTGTGATAGACGGTCTGAATTTAGTCTTGTAGTAATTAAGCTTTCTTTTCAGCTGCTGCTGTAACTTTCTTTACAACGCGTGCGGGGCGCGATTTACCAAAACTTCCTAAAGTTATTTTTCCGCGCTTGGTACGTTTATCA
>CAINOM010000427.1 GCA_903851455.1 uncultured Bacteroidota bacterium
CTATATCTTTGCAAACGCACAAAATTTTTCTTTAACTAATATTCAGAAAACACAAAAACAAAAACCAGTATTATGGCAGACGTAAAAACGGCAGCAGCGAGACCATCCGCTCCACAGGGTAACACGGCCGGCAAACCGAAAAATTCAAGCAATTTTTTGGTGAATCTTATTGTAGTGGGAGCTTGTATCCTCGTAGGGTACCTTACCTGGAAATTCGTAATGGGCAACGGTAGTAACTTCCAGGACGTAGATAAGAAGCATGCTAAGGAAGGAAATATTTTGGGCCTTATGTACCAGGGTGGTTTCGTGGTACCTGTACTGCTGGCTACTTTGCTCACGCTTATATCGTTTGTGGTTGAGCGCGCGCTTACAATATTCAAAGCAAAGGGTAAAATGGATTCAGGAGAGTTTGTGCGTAAAGTACAGTATCACCTTGCCAACAAGAATATAGATGCGGCTATCGCTGAGTGCGACAAGCAGGCTGGTTCTGTAGGCAACGTAATGCGCTCTGGCCTGGTTAAGTATCGGGAGATGACCAATAACCACGACCTTGATACCGATCAGAAAGTATTAAGCATCCAGAAAGAAATAGAAGAGGCAACTGCCCTTGAAGTTCCTATGCTCGAAAAGAACCTGGTGTTCCTTTCTACCATCGCTTCCTGCGCTACGCTGCTTGGTCTGTTCGGTACGGTACTTGGTATGATCCGTTCATTCTCTGCACTTGGTTCCAGCGGCGGCGGCGGCGATGCTACAGCACTGGCACAAGGTATCTCTGAGGCCCTTATCAATACGGCCCTTGGTATCAGCACTTCGTTCTTTGCTATCGTGTCTTACAACTTCTTCACTACCATAATCGATGGAGTTACTTATGGTATCGACGAAAGCGGTTTCACGCTGACACAGAGCTTCGCTGCTAACTACAAATAATAAATTGTGTAATGCGGAGTCTGCTCCGCATTACCTATAAAGAAAGTTTGTGGAATTTCAATGAATTTGTGTCTATCTGAAACAACAGCTCCATTTTCTCATAATGCAGCTTTTGATTTTTGAATTTTAACTTTTGAATTAAGAAAATGCCTCACGCAAAATTACCACGGAAAAGTACGCACATCGATATGACCGCGATGTGTGATGTGGCGTTTCTGCTGCTCACGTTTTTCATGCTGGCGACCAAGTTCAAGCCACCTGAGCCGGTAGTAGTGTCTACGCCGAAGTCTATTGCCGAAACACCACTGCCCGAAAAGGATGTGATGTTGCTCACAGTAGACAACAAAGGCAGGATATTCTTCGCGATAGATAACAAGAACATGCGCCAGAACCTGATAGAAAGCATTGATTCTAAAAAGGCGCTGGGACTCACAAAGGAAGAAAAGAACGCATTTACTGTCGACGCATCTGAAGGCATACCCTTCAGCATGCTGAAATCTTACCTGGCGTCAAACCCTGAGCAGCAAAAAGCGGCTGAGGTGACTGCTCCGGGTATACCGGCCGACACTGCAGTACTGGCGCCAACGAACGACCTGGCAGTATGGATACTGGCGGCAAGGGAAACAAACCCAATGCTGCGCATCTGTATCAAGGCAGATGGTAAGGCGTCTTATCCTAGTGTTCAGAAGATCATTAAAACGCTGGAAGGCTATAAAATATTTAAGTTTAACCTGATCACGGATCTGGAGCCATTGCCTCCGGGTACGGCTATTTACGAGGATGCCCACAAAGGCGATGCTCATAAATAATAAAGTGGAGATAGGATAGGAGTGGAGCGTAGAACAGAAATGGCATGGATAACTGCCGGCTGTAAATTGTAAACTGTAAAAACTGATTTGTTATGGCAGAAATGGATACCTCGAGTAGCGGGGGGCATAAAAAGGGCCCCGGCGTCAAAAAAGGTAAAAAATTAAGTACACGTATCGATCTTACCCCCATGGTGGATCTTGGCTTCCTGTTGATCACATTCTTTATGTACACAACAACGCTCGCCAGGCCCAAAACTATGGAGATCAATATGCCATATAAGGACCCGAATCTGAAGCAGGAAGATATGAACAAGCTGAAGGCAAGTGCGGCGCTTACCGTATTGCTGAGCAAGAATGGTCATATTTACTACTACCAGGGTATCGGCGATGATCCGAACAAGCCACCGGAACTGAAACCTACAAACAGGAAGGGTATCCGGGATGTGATCATTGATAAGATCAAAACGGTAAGGGATTTAAAGAATAGCGGCGCACTTGGTGTTAAAGACGAAGCTACCATACTTATTAAGCCCGATACCACCAGCACTTATGGCGACCTTGTAGGCATGCTCGATGAGATGACCATCAATGAAGTAAAGGTTTATGCTATTGTGGACATAACCGATATTGAGCAGGGTTTTATCAAGGAGACGGAGGTAGCGAACGGTATCAAATAATTACGAAAGCATCTGCAATGGCAGGATGTTTTTGGAGGTTATAAGAATATTAAAACAGCGGAAAGTACAGGGCGATATCTCTTCGCTTTCAGCTAAAAAGACATAAAATGGAAATTAATAAAATTCTAACCAGCGACTATATCGATATCATATTCGAGGGCCGTAATAAAGTATACGGCGGGTATGAGTTGCGCAAGAATTATCCGAAGCGCGTTTATCGTGCTTTGATGGTGCTTGCCGGTATAGCGGTTGCTACAGCATTGTATGCGGTTGTTACAATGAGCGTTCATGCGGAGAAGAAGAAGCCACCGCCGCCAAAGGAAGTGGTGCTTGCAGAACCACCGCCGATCGATCCTCATAAGCCACCGCCACCACCACCGCCGCCACCACCACCACCGGTTAAGCCGATGGTGAAGTTTACGCCGCCGGTGATCAAGAAGGATGAAGAGGTGAAGGAAGAAGAAGTTCCGCCACCACAGAAAGAGATCACAGCATCCGGCCCTAAGGACGAAAAAGGTGATCCGAATGGTATTGATCCGGGTATTGTTGCACCTCCCAGTACCGGGGTAGTAGCAGCACCTGCAGCGCCTGCAGTGTTTAATTATGTGGAGCAGATGCCTACAGCCGGTTACGACTGGAGCGCCTATCTCAGCAAAACATTCCACTACCCGGATGCAGCCCGTGAAGGCGGCATTGAAGGACGTGTAATTGTGAAATTTGTGGTTAACGAAGATGGATCCATAAGCAATGTAACTGTAGAGCGCGGCATTGGCGGCGGATGTGATGAAGAAGCAAAAAGAGTGGTTATGAACGCTCCTAAATGGAAGCCGGGTAAACAAAATGGTAAAGCCGTGAAGGTTTACTTTACCATCCCGATCCAGTTTAAGTTAGAGTAGTTCTCCAGGAAAATATCAATATTACGTAGAGACGTTGCACTGCAACGTCTCTATTCATTTTAGCTATTCCATATTTTCCGGACAAGGCACGGTGCATAATGCCGTTTATAGAAACTACGATCTCCCGATAGCCCCGCCGCTTTAGCGCGGGGTAGTAATAGCAGCTAATACAGGGGCTTTAACCAAAACCGGTAATAAGAGCGCAACAGGATCTTGCATTAAGTAAGAAGGTTGCACTGCAACGTCTCTACTCATATTGTAGCAGCTTATGAGATTGCAAGGCTCAGCACATGGTCATTCATAAAGTAGCCATTACCGATTTCTATGTCTTCGTCTGCGAAATGCTTAAACCCCGCCTTTTCATAGAACGCAATAGCTGGATAATTATATCGGTTCACATTCAGGCGCAGCGCCGCTGCCCTTTGACCCCTTAACTCCTTTACGATATGGTCGAGCAGGAAACGTCCAATACCTTTTCCCTGCTGGTCGGGGAGGATGTATAATTTATGGAGCTTAAAAATACCCCGTTCTATCTCCGACCATGCCGCGAACCCAACAGATTGGTCATCATCGAAGCAGGCGATGAATTGATGTCCATC
>CAINOM010000428.1 GCA_903851455.1 uncultured Bacteroidota bacterium
TCAGTCCAGCATTATTTATTTGGCATAAACTCTCTGGATAGCCCGTAAAGCCGCTGGCTCTATTGTTAAAAACTATAAGACATGAAGATCGAGCACCTGGGCATAGCGGTAAAGGAATTGGCCATTTCCATTCCCTTATTTGAGCAATTATTGAATACCCCCTGCTACAAGACCGAGGAAGTGGCCTCAGAGGGCGTAAGTACCGCATTTTTTCAGACGGGAGACTCCAAAATAGAACTGCTGGAAGCCACCGGCGAGACTAGCCCGATAGCCAAATTTATAACCAAAAAAGGCGAGGGTATCCATCATGTTGCCTTTGAAGTGGAAAACATCGAAGCAGAAATGAAGCGGCTACAGGCTCTGGGCTTTGAACTCCTGAACGAAAAGCCAAAAAACGGCGCAGACAACAAACTGGTCTGTTTCCTGCATCCGAAAAGTACGAATGGAGTGCTGGTGGAGCTTTGCCAGGAGAAGAAGAGCTAAAGCACCTTGAAAAGCACCACAAGAATATTTACCAGCCACGACAGAATATTCAGAACAGATATGTTGATCCCGTGTTTTATTGTGGCTTTGTCGTAAGTTAGGATTCGCCTGCCGTCCGGCAGCGTAGTTTTGGAACCGATAATAAGAAAACCGAGGAGCAGCCCGGCTACGCCGGGGAAATACCATACAAAATAAACCGCAGGAATATTATACAATCCGTTATTATCATGTATCCGGTTAGCCCAGTTTGAATCCTGTGTGCCGAACAGGTTCGCGATAACCGGGCTCAATGCAGTGAAATACCCAACAAAAAGCAACGCAGGATTCATATGCTTCCTTTCGGAAAGCACTGCGATCCGCTCTTCCCTCATTTCGGCAAGCTCCTTTTCTGAAATGGTCATATCCCTGCTTTTCAGCAATGCCATTGCGATGTTGTAGTTGTCTGCGCCCCACTCATCCGGCTTGGCAACAATGTCTTTCAGTTCATCATTACTCATTGCATTAAGAGGATGATCTGGACTGATGCTTTCAGGGGCGATGCTGTTACTGTCATACAATATACTGTTCGCCTTGGAAAAATCAGCCGCCGATATACGCAGAATGTAACCATCGGCATAATTGCTGCCAACGAAGACGCCTCCTAAACCTACGGCTTTCTCAACTATTTCGGCGATAATCCCAGCCTTGCGCAGCCTTTCAGCTACCTCAGTTGCCTCACTTTTTAATGAGAATGTTTGGTACGCCAATAGCTCTTCCATAAAATAAATTTGAGAATTCAAACAGGGGCAAAACCCTGAGTGACACTAAAGTATTCGTTTATTTTGAGAATTCTCTTTTTGTTATCTGGTCATAAATTCCACCATCCCCTTTAGATTATCTCCCGCACTATAGCAGCTCACGTAAAGATGTTACCATGGAAGAAAGGTCGGGCATATGTATCGTAGCATGCGTGTTCGCATTCGGCATACAAACTTTGTCGAAATTTTTTACTTTGTGGTATATTCAATTCTATGAAGAAAACACTGCTTGCACTTATCGCCCTTTTTATTGTTACCGGCAGCTTTGCCCAAAAGCACAAAATAAAGATAGAGACCGAATATGGTGATATCATCGTGATGCTCTACGACCACACCCCGCTGAACACTAACAATATGGTGAAACTGGCCAAGGAACATTATTATGACAGTACATTGTTTCACCGCTGCATACCCAACTTTGTGATACAGGGCGGCGACCCGAAATCTAAACACGCCAAGCCGGGGGAGATGCTGGGCGAAGGAGACCTGGGCTATACCATTCCTGCTGAATTAAATGATTCGGATTACCACAAGCGCGGCGCACTGGGCGTGGCGCGCGACAATACGCCAGACAAATCCGGCTCGGCATGCCAGTTTTATATCGTGGTAGGCAAGAAATATACGGATGAAGAACTGGATAAAATAACGGTGAAAACGGGTCGTAAATTCACCGCTGCCCAGCGTGAGATGTATAAGACTGTGGGCGGTACTCCGCACCTGGATGGCAGCTATACAGTGTTTGGCGAGGTGCTGGAAGGCATGGACGTGGTGGACAAAATTTCCAGCCAGCCCCGCGACCGCCATGACCGCCCGAATAAGGACATCGCGATGACCGTGAAGCTGATGAAGAAGAAAAAGCGGTTCCTGTTTTTTTGATAGCTAACTGCCTTTAGTATGGCCACCTATAGAAAGATATTTTTTACAGCTTTTTCTCTGGCGACCATATTCTGTTTGGCCAAAAGCGGGCTTGCGCAGATAGTTCCGGCTAGTGGTTATCTATACCCCATCAAGGTTTACAGTAAGTTCGGCTATATAAATGCTGAGGGTAAGACCGTTGTAGAACCGAAATATAATCTTGCACGTGATTTTTTTGAAGGATATGGTCTCGTGCTCATGGGGGATAGCGCGATTGGATTGATCAATAGTTCGGGGACCGTAGTTTACATGTGTGCGAAACCATATCCTGGAAAATGGTCAGGATATATGTTACTGGCTTCCGAGAACTCTATGATGATCGGATATCAGATCAATTTTTCCGACACAGGTGCAAAAGCAGGTTTTATTGATCCGGAAAGAAATCAAATAACACCGGCAACTTTTTTCTCTGTATCTGGATTCCACAACGGCCTGGCCATGGCTAGTAATGTAGGGAATTTTTATTGCGATGCCGATAGTGCACTTGGTCTCGGGTGCGGTAACCTCGTCGCTCATCCTGTTTTCGGATATATTAATAGATCGGGTAAATATAAAATTGCTCCTGCATACAGAGTGGCGTCCAGCTTCTACCATGGATATGCAGTAGTAAAGAAGCGTGATGATACTTTAGCAGAGATAATTGATACAACCGGGGCAAAAGTCAAACTGACCGATATTTTGGACGATAGCTTCAAATGTTTTTATTACGTCTTCACAAATGAAGATATAGACGCGTACAATGAAGAGTATCCAACGGACCGTACTTTCAATGAAGATTTTTTGAATGGCTTCATTCAATACGCGAATTCGCATAAAGACAAAGACGGCAAACTCAAACTGCCTCCGGAGCACCGATATGCATACAAATTTAGTGAAGGCATAGCTACGACCGACAGTGTGAACGACAGTCTTATGGCGCAACATACATTCGTGACGTTGTACGACACCCTTTTATCACCGGAAGCACATAAATATTGCCACCCGTTTCATGAGGGTGTGGCCGGTGTGCAAAAAAATGGAAAATGGGGATTCATTAGTAAGGAGGGGAAATATATCATTGAACCTATTTTCGACTATCTATGGCAAGGTTATATCTTCAAAGGGGGAGTTTCAAAAGTCCTCTACGAGGACAAGATCAGCTACATCAATCAGA
>CAINOM010000429.1 GCA_903851455.1 uncultured Bacteroidota bacterium
CTATCGTTCCTGCAGCATCTGCTTCTGCTACCGCCCAAAACGGCCTTGGCAAACAAAATAAGTCATCTAAAGGCAGCGGAGAGTCTACACTTGAAAAGCTGAACGCCACGTTCAACGATGTTAAGTATCATGTTGCAGGAGTGCAGTTTGCCCCCGGACTTACCGGAGGCGTAAATGCTACTTTCTTTGGTCCTAACAGCTTTAAGGGCTTCCAGTTTGGAGTCACCGGCAACTTTAGCTTCGGCGATAATGTTGCTGTTATGGCGGAAGTGAAGTACTTCCACCGCATCAACAACGACTACTCGCTCAACGACAATTACTACACCTACACCCAGGCAGGAAATGGCCAATACAGCAAACAGTTGCAGTCTAGCAGCTACAGCTTCTCAACACTGCACAGCATAGAAATGCCAATTACGATCAGGTATACAAAAAGCCACTTCAATTTTTATGCCGGTGGCAACTTTGTATACAGCTTTGCGATCAACACAGGCGCTTCTCAACTGCCAAGTACGGTAACGCCGGTATTGGTTAATGCACAGGGCAATGACAACACACCTAAGCTGCACCAGGATGATTTCAACTCCAGGTTCGGACTTGGATATGTATTAGGTCTGTCGTACGAAGTATACCCTAACCTGTCTTTGGACTTCCGCAATGTTCAAACCGTTTGGGATAATGCAGGGTCGCAGGGTAGCAAAATAGTATCCGGCCAGCTTTACAGGAGCCCATCATTCCAGGTGTCCATAGGCTATCGTTTGGGCGGCAATAAGAAAAAAGATTAAAGAATAAATAAAGGCCGCAAAGGTGAAAGCCTGCGTGGAAAAGAAGAACCTGGGTGTGCGCTCGGGTTTTTTCTTTTTAGGGGGTAATCCCGTAAGCGTCAATCTCTGTTTTATGAGAACCTGATATTAATATCCGCTACAAAGGCTTCTCCTTGAGGCGCAAAGGCACAGTTCTTACGTAATGTTTCAAAGATCGAGAAGGAATAACTTTGTGCAGATCGTTTAAGGCTCCCGTGTGTAAGATTTGTCAAGAATGCTATTTAGCCAAATGCAAAAGGCACACATTTTAATGATGCACTCTATTTACTTGAATAAGCTGGGTCACTTATTGCTGATGATCCGTATCTCTACCCTTCGGTTTCGTTCCATGTCTTCCTGCGTATATTCTACAGGCACCACAGGCCGGCTACGGCCAAAACCCTTGTAGGTGAGCCGTTGCGCATCAATGCCCCTGTTCACAAGATAGTTGTATATCTCCCGCGCCCTGTTAACAGACAGGTGTGCTTCGCCGGTCTCTATATCAAATGCATCCGGCGCGTTCCTGTTAATGCAACATACATGCCCTTCAATACTGATCTTCAGTTTGGGATTAGCCTCCAGCACAGCAAATAGCTTTTCGAGTGTTGCGTTTGACTCAGGCATGATCGTATGCCTGTCAGGGGGGAAATACATATCCTTCAGTAAAAACACAGAGCCCGCATCCATGTGGCTCATCTCGCTGATGCCAGTGACGGGCTTTTTCCTCACGGTATCTTTTTTGGGCTTATCCAGCGTTTTCTTTCTGACCTTATTGTTCACTACAATATCCACCCTTCTGTCGGCCGGAAAACCGCCCTTTTCCTTCACGGTTCTGTCCACCTGTCCTTTGCCTTCGCACAGTGTGATGTCCCCCGGGTTTATACCGTTTTGCACCAGGTACTGTTTCACATTATCAGCACGTTTTATTGAAAGATCCTTGTTGTGGCTCTCGCTGCCAAGGAAATCGGCATATCCAACGATCATCACCAGGCTGCCATTGATTATCTTATCGTTGTAGATGAGCAGGTCTATTTTCTTCTCCATCTCACTGCTGAGCGCAGGCACGTCACGCTCGAAATACAGCCGGAAAGTGTCAACGCTTTTCTGCTATACGCATAGCTGCC
>CAINOM010000430.1 GCA_903851455.1 uncultured Bacteroidota bacterium
CTTGCCGTCAAGGTACCATTGCCTGCCCATCTCCTGTCCGCCGCGAATGTGTGCCGTTGCATATACGAATCCCCTGTTTAGCAAGCTAAGCCTGGTGCTGGAAAAATAGGTCTCTATAGAAGCTCCATAGGAGCCGTAACCATACAGTAGCAAAGGCGCTTTTCCGTTTTTTACAAAGCCTTTTTTATAGACTATCGACACTGGTATTTTGGTGCCATCCGTTGCTGTTACATAAATTCGTTCCGTAACGTACTGTTTTGGATCGTAGCCACCCAATATTTCCTGTTGCTTCATCAGCTTTTTCTCATGGGTAGCAAGGTTGTAATCAAAGGTGGAATTAGGGGTGGTCAGGGAGGTGTAGCCATAACGCAAAACTGTACTGTTGTATTCCGGGTTTGTACCAATCTCAGCGAAGTAAGCAGGCTCGCCAAAATCAATGTAATGCTCTGCGCCATCGTTCAGGTTGCGCACACGCAGTTTTACCAGGCCATCCTTCCGTTCGGAGAGCACAATGTAATTCTTAAATTCCTCCACGCTTTCCAGCAGCACGTCTTCGCGGTGCGGAATTACCTCTTTCCAGTTGCTCATCTCGGTTTTCCCGATCGGGCACTCCATGAGCCGGAAATTCTTAGCATTCCAGTTGGTCCTGATCAGGAATTTATCTTCCAGTGGGGAAATAGAGTAGAGCACGTCTTTCATTCTCGGCTGAAACGAAACAAATGCAGATGCCGGTTTATCCGCATCTATTATTTTCATTTCTGATGATAGTGTAGCCTGCGAACTGATAATTATGTACTTTTTGTTTTTCGATTTCGCCACACCGATGTAGTTGCTTTTGTCGTCTTCGGCGTATACCGTAGCGTCAGTTGTTGCGTCGGTACCGATCGTATGCCTTTTTATCTTTTCAGATAGTAAGGTTACCGGGTTTTTCGAGGTGTAGAACAATGTTCTATTATCGTTAGCCCATACCGAACTACCTTCTGTGCGGGGAATCGTTTCTTTATATATTTCGCCGGTCTCCAGGTTTTTAATATAAAGGGTGTATTCCCTCCTCGATACTTCATCCACGCCATACGCCATAAGTTTATTATCCTCGCTTACATTAAATCCCGCTACCTGGTAGTAAGCATGGCCTTTGGCCATCTCATCTACATCAAGCAATACTTCTTCCGTGGCTTGCAGACTACCCTTTTTGCGGCAATATTTATAGTATTCTTTACCATCGTCAGTGCGAACATAATAGTAGTAGCCGTTATCAAAAACCGGCACAGTTTCATCTTTTTCCTTTATCCTCGCTTTCATTTCCTTAAACAAGTCCTCCTGCATTTGCTTCGTACCACTCATCATGGTATCGAGATACTTGTTTTCGGCCACCAGGTAGTCCACTACCTTGGTACTATCCTTGCCTTTCTTGAAATAATCTATCATCCAATAATAGTTATCAACCACCGAATCGCCATTAATGACGCGCATATGCGGCTGTATATCCGCCTTTGGAGGTTTGATACTCGCGGGCCATTTATATGTATTATGTGCTGTGTTCATATTGTTGTTGCAAGACATGAAAGTCATAATTACCAAAAATGAGAAAATTGATCTTGTCATAAAACGTGTTTTGAAGGGGTAACGTGTTTCACCAAATCAGTCCGGCACGGTTAACAATAGTAATATTTTATTTATTCCCGTTGTAATAATTCTGCTAATATTTGAAGGCTATTTGCAGATATATACCGAATGCATAAGCACGTTTACAATTTGCACAAAAAAAGGATGAGCAAAACGCCCACCCTTTTTAACTTATCAACTTATCACTTGTTAACTCTTCACTCCGTTTGGTACCTCATTCCTCATCACCACGACTCCATCAAACACATCTATCAACACGGGTTTTGCTTTGTCTATTTCGCCGCCTATTATTTTCTTGCTGAGCATGTTGATGATGTCTTTTTGTATCAGCCTCTTCAGCGGGCGTGCGCCATATTGCGGGTCAAAGCCGCGCTGCACGAGGTAATCTAGCGCATAGTCTGTGAACTGTAGCGTGATGCCCTGGCCGAGTAGTTGCTTTTGCAATTGCTCCAGCTGTATGCGTATGATACCCTTTATCTCTTTCCTCATCAGCGGGTGGAACATGATCACATCATCTATGCGGTTCAGGAATTCCGGCCTCAGTGTCTGGCGCAGAATGTCCATTACCTGCTCCTTGGTGGCATCTATCACGGCTTCTATATCCTGTCCATCCTTTATGTCGGCAAAATTCTCCTGTATGATGAGACTGCCCATATTGCTGGTCATGATGATGATGGTATTCTTAAAGTTCACCACGCGGCCCTTGTTGTCGGTGAGGCGGCCATCATCAAGTACCTGCAGCAATATATTGAACACATCAGGATGCGCTTTTTCTATCTCGTCCAGCAGTATTACGGAATATGGCTTGCGGCGTACGGCTTCAGTAAGCTGACCACCTTCGTCATAGCCCACATAGCCGGGAGGTGCGCCCACTAAGCGACTCACGCTGTGCTTCTCCTGGTACTCGCTCATGTCTATGCGCGTCATCATGCTGTCGTCGTCAAAGAGTATTTCGGCAAGCGCCTTTGCCAGCTCGGTCTTACCTACGCCTGTTGTACCCAGGAAGATGAAGGAACCAATTGGCTTACGCGGGTCCTGCAGCCCAGCGCGGCCACGGCGTATGGCGTCAGATACGGCTACTATGGCCTCATCCTGTCCTACGACACGTTTGTGCAACTCGTCTTCCAGGTTCAGCAGTTTGGCGCGCTCACTGGTGAGCATGCGCTGCACCGGTATGCCGGTAGCTTTAGCTACATTTTCTGCAATGTCTTCCGCATCCACTTCTTCTTTCATCAGGCGCTTGTGCTGGGTGTCCATCTGGTCCAGTTGCTTCGACATATTGTCGATTATGGCTTCCTGCTCCTGCACTTTGCCATAGCGTATCTCGGCTACACGACCGTAGTTGCCTTCGCGCTCGGCCTGCTCGGCTTCCAGCTTCAGATGTTCTATTTCGGTACGTGCTTTATTTATCTTGTCTACTATTTCTTTTTCTTCCAGCCACTTAGCTTTCAGTGTGTCGCGCTGCACGCTCATCACTGATATTTCCTGGTTGAGGTCCTTCAGTTTGTCCTTAT
This sequence comes from uncultured Bacteroidota bacterium, assembly GCA_903851455.1. Classification (GTDB taxonomy): domain Bacteria; phylum Bacteroidota; class Bacteroidia; order Chitinophagales; family Chitinophagaceae; genus Nemorincola. The sequence continues at coordinate 3,141 of CAINOM010000430.1, forward strand.
CGTTCTCGCGTTTTATGGCCTCGCGCTCTATCTCCAGCTGGCGTATACGGCGTTCCAGTTCGTCCAGTTCCTCAGGCATGGAGTTCATTTCCAGCTTCAGTTTGGCCGCGCTCTCGTCTATGAGGTCTATAGCCTTGTCGGGAAGGAAACGGTCCGTGATATAACGGTGAGATAATTCCACAGCAGCAATGATCGCTTCATCCTTAATGCGCACCTTATGGTGGCTTTCGTAGCGGTCTTTCAATCCGCGGAGGATGGATATTGCATCTTCTGGCGAAGGCTCATCCACAAATACTTTCTGGAAACGCCTTTCGAGGGCTTTGTCTTTCTCAAAGTATTTCTGGTACTCATTGAGGGTAGTGGCGCCTATCGCACGTAGCTCGCCGCGGGCGAGGGCGGGCTTCAGTATGTTGGCGGCATCCATCGCGCCTTCCATAGCGCCGGCACCTATGAGGGTATGTATCTCATCTATAAAGAGGATGACATTGCCATCGCTTTCGGTCACCTCCTTTATTACTGCTTTAAGTCTTTCTTCAAACTCACCACGGTATTTAGCGCCTGCCATCAGTGAGCCCATATCCAGCGCAAAGATGATCTTAGACTTCAGCGTATCAGGCACATCCCCGTTTATGATACGGTGTGCCAGGCCCTCTACTATGGCGGTCTTACCCACGCCGGGTTCACCTACAAGTATAGGGTTGTTCTTAGACCTGCGTGAGAGTATGTGCAGTGTTCTGCGTATCTCCTCATCCCGTCCTATGACAGGATCCATCTTGCCATTGCGGGCCATTTCGTTCAGGTTCTTTGCATAGCGCTGCAGGGCATTGTACTGTTGCTCAGATGTCTGTGAGTTTACGGTATTGCCCTTGCGCAATTCCTTGATAGCTGCAACGAGGCCTTTCTCAGTAAGCCCGGCGTCCTTCAGTAGTTTGCCGGTATCGTCATTTACTTGCAGCAACGCTATAAGCAGGTGCTCAGGTGTAACGAATTCGTCACCAAATGTTTTTAAAATATCGGGTGTGCGCAGCACTACGTTATTGGCCTCGCGGCTTATGTTCTGCGCAGGCTCGCTTCCCTGTATCTTAGGCAGGCGGGCTATCTGCTCTTTCAGTTTGCCTTCTACAAAGCTGATGTTGACGTTATTCTTTTTAAGTAAATAGGATATAGGCCCATCGGCATCATTGAGCAATGCCTGGAGAAAATGGGAAGTTTCAATACTTGGGTTTTGGTTGTCAAAGGCCAGTTGTTGTGCCTGCTGCACGATCTCCTGTGCCTTGATGGTAAAGTTGTTTAAGTTCATACTGGTTTTTATTTATGCTATAGTGAATTCAAATTTCAGATAACAATTGGCAGAAATACATGGTCCGGATCAACCGCGCAGATAATGCTTGTCACCTTGATCGGTTTACTGCCTGTTATTTTCGATTACTATTGGTATGCATAAAAAGTGTTCCAAAATTGTTTTACTGCAAAAAGAGGAAATAATGTCATATAAATCCCGTGCGGCAGGACAAGCTGTCCGGGACATTGACAATTAACTGAAAAATAGTCGTAAAAATAAGTTTTTTTATATTTACCCAAGATAGCCGGCCGGCTTATCGTCTATGTATTGGTACATAACCCGATACTTGCATTGATTTAGTAGTTATGCAATATAAAAGCATTTGTCAGCGTTCTTTTTATCTACCTAAACTTGTATGCTATCATGAAAAATCTACAATTATTTTCTGCTTTGTTACTTTTTGCATCAGTGCCTGTTTCTGCCCAGACGACGATCACCAGCAATATTTATTCATCCACCGCATGGACCGCATCCGGAAGTCCATACACCATAGCGAATAACATTGTCGTTTTTTCGGGGACTGTGTTAACCATAGAGCCGGGGGTAACAGTCAAATTCAATGATAGCGTGACCGTTGATTTCAGGGGGCAACTGATTGCTAATGGCAGTTCATCGGCCCGTATCACGTTCACATCGGCCGATAGCATACCAATGCCAGGGGCATATGGTGGCTTTAAGGTAACTGGGTATTGTGGTAGCTCCGGTTCCATTGACAGCCAGGTAACCATGTCTTATTGTGACATCTATTATGCTCAGGATTTTATGGATCTGGCGGCATCTTGCGAGGGGCCCTTTAATTTTACAAATTGCTCTTTCCGGAATAATATTTATGCTGAAGGCCATTCGTCAGATTTTCAAAATGTCACGTTTGATAGCTGCAGCTTTATTGGAAATTATGAGGGTATTGTATGGGATGATGGAGGATATAGCGTTTACGCCAATAATTGCACCTTTATTAATGATACATTCGGAACAAACGCGGTTCATGTTAACAGTTGCTATTTTTCGGGCTGTACTGGCTGGGCTGTGTATGCAGACGAAGCAAATTCAACAATACTGAATTGCGAAATATGCAACGGCAATGTAGGCGCAGAATGGGTGGGGTTTTCAGGCACCGCGTTTACAAACAATTATATTCATGATAACCAGGTAGGGCTGATGTTGGGAGGGTTATGGGAAGGCCCGTCTACTCCTTTTAATGATAACAGGATCTGTCACAATTCGGAATGGAATATCGATTACACCAACACTAATAATGCGGATGTTTCCTATAACTGTTTCTGTTCCGGAGATTCTGCGTATATACGCTCCACTCTGCGCGATGGCTACGTAGACGCCGCTTTTGGACTGTTGACATTTAATATAGATACATTCTGCTATGTAGGCCCTTTGGTTGTTAAGACCATAACCCCTGCGGTAACTGGTGTGAAACTTTATCCTGATCCTCTTTACGACCAGGCGGCGCTGGAATTCAATTATTCAAACGGGCATGTATACCAGTTGGAAATCATTGATCAATTGGGCAGGCGAGTTAGTAATGTTGATGGGATTACTTCCGGTTCAGTAACTATAAAAAAGAACAACATGGCGCCAGGGCTTTATTATTATAAACTCAGGGATGAAAGGCAGCTGATAAATACCGGTAAATTTGTTGTGGAATAGTGTGCGCGAACAAAACGCGGAAATCGTCTACTCCCGCTTAAAATGAGGTAGCGATAACTTGTACTTTACAGCGATAACTCTCACCAGGAAAATGACGGCGACGGACACGATAAGGCATATGTTGCGGCTGAAGTTGAAATAGTTGAGCAGCAGGTACACCAGCGCCCCCAGCAGACAAGCAGAAGCATAGATCTCTTTCCGGAAAATGACGGGTATCTCGTTGGTGAGCACGTCGCGCATTACGCCTCCCATTATTGCAGAGAACATACCCATTATGGCGGCTATAAGTGGGCTCAGGTGCATCATCATTGCCTTCTCGGTGCCCAGGATGGTAAACATGGCGATGCCCAGGCTGTCGAAAATAAAGAACGTTTTTTTCATTTTCAGGAACAGGTTGAAAAACAAGCTGGTGAACACGATGGAGATAATGATGACGTATACTTTGTTGGGATCAGCCACCCACGATAGGGGATAGCTACCCAGCAAAATATCGCGGATGCTGCTGCCACCTATGGAGGTAATGAAGCCAATAAAGGTGACACCAAACCAGTCAGGCTTTGACTTTTGATTGGCGACAAGTGCGCCGGATATCGCGAAGAAAGCTGTTCCGGAAAGGTCGAGCAAGTATTGGATGGATGGTAAGGTCATCGTTCGTTTTTTTTATTTGTATGATTTGTATTTCTGTTAATTAAGTGTTCATGCAAGGACTTCAGTTGCTGCCATTGCCTGGGCGATGCGCTCCCTGTGCATTTTCTTAATACTTTCGCCTATCGGCGTTGGCGTTCCATCATCGTCGATCCGCACAAAGGTAGTATTGGTAATACAGACCAGAGTTTCCTCGCCGCTGTACAGGCTGTACTTCCGTACTTCTATTTTTAGGTTAATGCTGGTGTTGCCCAGTGATATTACCTCGCCATAAATACGGATGTGGTTGCCTGTTTTCACAGGCTTCTTGAACAACAGCTCACCCACGCGAAGCGTGACCATATTGGGTGTGTAACAATATTCGGTTGCAAAGGCTGCAGCAGCTTCGTCTATCCATTCCATCAGCGTACCACCAAACAGGTTGTTGTGGATGCCGATGTCTTTTGCCATACATATTTTCTTGCTTATCAGGTTCATTTTTGCTTAAAGTTTTGATGATGATGTTATGAAATTTCGGATCACACGGCCTCGTAATGAAGGCTCTGGGTATTTTGCAGTACTGGTTCCTTCCTTGCTTTTTGCAGCGTGAAAACAAAATGCCCGGAGGCTATAGCTGTCGGTTTCCTACCTATCCGGTAAACAGCTACGGATATATCCACCGACCTGCCGGGGTTCACGTTTGCAGTGGCGTCCAGTCGAATGTGGTCGCCCTGTGCAGCCTGTCCCGTGAGGTCTAGCCGGTAAGATGAGTTGAGCAATTTATAGTAGCCAAGGTCTCCGAATGCGTTTATCACGAACTGATCGTATATGCCGGTAAGCTCGCGCAGTATGCGGCATATATGCAGCGCCCCACGGTCGTTAGTATCCTCTTTGCCTACTATGAATTCAGTTCCTGATTTTAGTTGTTTGGTTATGTGTTCCATGTTGCGCGTTTTTTAGGCCAGGTAATGTTCGTAGTCCTCTATGGGCAGCAGCTCCTGCTTACTTCTTTTGAAGCGTCTTTTCAGTTTTACATACTGATTCACTACTGGGTTCCAAAGTGTTTGGATGAGTGTTGTGATCTTGTTCATGTTTCGTGTTTTAGGTTGGTCAAAGAAATTGATTAAAAAGAAAAATGCCCTTCGGGCTTTAGGCTCAAAGGGCATCTGTTGGTAATACTGGACGGTAGTTTCAACATCGGGCCTTTGAGTCTATGGTCTTACAACGGCATACACGTGTAGTGTGCAGTTGTGCGTGGTTCTGTTTTATTATGTGTTTCATTTTGCCGTTTGTTGTTTAAATAAAAAACCCTCCGGGTGAAGCGGAGGGCGGAAAATTGTTTATAAAAAATAACATTTACCTGCCACTCCCGTTACGGGTGCGCTTGCAATAACATGTATGTGTACAATTTCTTTTCACAGTGCAATGTTAGGAACAATATTTTAAAGAACAAGTAGTTTGCGATTTTTTACCGGCATCTTTTCTCTTAATGTTTTCTTAATTACAATTCTGCCAATTCCAAAACATGCTGTTGCGTTTTTCGGGATTTGTAATTATCTGTAACACACTCGGGGTAGGCGATCAAGGATATTCCTGGCTGCTTCCACCAGTCTGTTTTTAGCAGTTTGGTGAAATGTATTATTCCAGTGACGTGGCAGCGCTGCTCATTGCTGCTCCATTCCAGTATCTGCTCAAAGTGTTCTCTCGATACCTGCTGCAGGTTTTTGAAACTGACACAGACCTTCACAAAAAAATCATGCGTCAATACGCCCGGCACCTGGTAGCGGAGCTTTTTGTATTCGTAGCGGTAATTGTATCGCAGGGCTGAGAGCTCACTTAACACTGCTGATGCCGTTGGGATATAAATTTATTCATATAAATTCAGCTAATATACGCCTAATTCACTCCGGGCTTAGTTATCGTCATAGCA
>CAINOM010000431.1 GCA_903851455.1 uncultured Bacteroidota bacterium
CAGTGATGATATCTTTATCCTCTTTTGATTTTCCAGGAACTCGTACATCAAAAGGCGCAGCATACACTTTACTTTTGCCTTTCAGTAAGAAATTACCTAATTTAAGAAGTAATTCGCCGAGGACTTCTTGATGTAAACGATTGGGTGTAGGCCCCATTTTAAAGATATATCCCTTTATCAATTCCGCCCGCTCTTCAAAATTCCACCCGTAATAATCAGCATAGGTATAAACTTTGTTAAGGTCCAGATCGGCAAGTTGCATAAAGGCAATCTTTATTCATCAAAGATAATCAGAAATTCAGCACTAAACCGTCGTAGGAAAGGTGCATGCCCGGGGGCAGCGCACTGTCCACCACATCGTGCATACCCAGTTGGTGACTGATGTGTGTGAAGTACGTATTTTCTACCTGCAGGCTTTTTGCGACCGCTACAGCTTCGGCCAGCGTGTAGTGCGAAATATGTGGTTCGTGGCGTAACGCGTTCAGTACTAATGTATTACTGCCCTTCACTTTTTCAAGCTCTTCAGGCGCTATATAGTTGGCATCGGTGATATAAGTAAAGTCACCGATCCGGAATCCAAGCACTTCCATCTTATAATGTAAGACCCTGATTGGAGTTATTGTAAGCTCATTTATTGTGAACGGTTCGTAAGCATTGATGGTGTTCAGCTCTATCTGCGGAATGCCCGGATAGGTTGGGTTTGTGAAAATATAAGAGAACTCCCGCTTCAGTGCTTCCTGTGTTTCTTCGGTGGCGTAAACAGGTATCGGCTTCTTCTCAAAGTAATTATATGCCCGTATGTCATCCAGTCCGGCAATATGGTCCTTATGTCCGTGAGTAAAAACGATGGCATCCAGCTTATTCACCTTTGCCCGCAACATCTGGTAACGGAAGTCCGGACCACTGTCTATGACTATGCTGGTGTCCTTCGTTTCTATCCATATAGCCGACCGCAGGCGATTATCTTTTTTATTGGCAGATGTGCATACCGGGCAGTCGCACCCAATGAATGGTATGCCCTGCGAGGTGCCGGTGCCAAGGAATGTTATCTTCACTTATATATCCATTTGGGTTTGTACAGTAGGGTCTGCACCAAAAGAAGGCTCTGCTTTCAGTTGTTTGTACCATTTCAGCATTTCGCCGCTAAGCTCGCTTTCGTTCACCGTAATGCTTGGCAATATTTCTACAAGGGCATTGATACGCCCTTCAATGCTGAAGAATTTGTTGATCACAACTACGCGCCGCTCCTCGAGGATACAGTACCCGCTGTTGAAATTTCCTTTTTCATAACGTATGATGTAGTGGGCCTCTTCGTAAAGCTCTTCTAATTTTTTAAGCGTGTTTGGCGTATATTTGAAGCTCATTATCTATTGCTGTTTCGATGAATAAAAGTAGAAAATTCGCAGCACTTCTAATCATTACAGTTATTTTAATAGCTTTTGGCCCCGTTACCCACGCCCAGGACGAGGATGACGATGGGCCGCATATGTATATAGAACATCCGCGTGTGTTCTACGGCGGCGCTATAATCGGTGCCAATTTTGCCCAGGTAGATGGCGATTATTTTGCAGGCTATCATAGGATAGGGTTGAATGCTGGAGGCATCGTTTATGCGCAGATAGCGAAGCACCTCGCGCTCAGCATGGAGATACTTTATTCACAGAAAGGTAGTAAAAGCAACATACCCGAGCCCTCACTCACGCTCACCAACACCTACATTACAAAATATGGCATCGCACTGAATTACGCCGAAGTGCCCATAATGATCAACTATTTCGACAAGAGGAAAAGCCATTTTGGTGTAGGTGTATCCTATGG
>CAINOM010000432.1 GCA_903851455.1 uncultured Bacteroidota bacterium
GGCCATTCTATAAAACATCTCGCAGCCCCTCTTTGCGCTTCTGTAATGCAGTCTTCCATGCCGGCATTTATAGCCTCTGCGGTATCTTTAAGACGGTACCAATCCAGGTGGAATATAGTATTGTCTTTACCATCAGCGGGGTAATGATATTCATTAATAAGCGCAAACGTGGGGCTGCTCACCGTATCTTCCACATGCAGCCAGCTGCACAAATGATGGATAAACGTGGTCTTGCCGGCGCCGAGATCACCGCTGAAGGCAAAAATGCGGTAGGCATGAAGCGCCTGCCAGAACTTCACAACCGCTTCATCAATATTTTCTAATGTGTACGAGACCTGGAATAATACGTCATTCATCAGGCTGCTAAGATACAAGCATTCCCTTTTTCAAAAAACCGTTGCGGCTGGCTTTAGATAAATTAGTAACTTTAATACGCTAATATCTGGTTGTCCTTTTACAAAAACGCATATATCCCTGGCCTTATTCATACACGAAAAGAATGAAGAACCGTGTTGTCATACTGATACTTTCCGTCACTTTATTTAATTCTTATTTTTCAGTTGCCGGCAGTCTTTGGCACCATGTGGACGCAGAGCAGATGGCCCGGTCTACCCAATTCATTCAGCCCGCTCACTACCTCGTTTACCGGCTCGATGAAACCGCACTAACGGTCCAGCTCGCCACACTTCCAGGTATGCACACCGGTGCGCAGGTGATGGAACTGCCGCTTCCGGGTGGCTCTTTAAGGCGGTTCCGGGTGTGGCAGACATCGCTAATGCCACCAGTATTGGCAGCTAAATATCCGGAATTGCAGACGTTTACAGGCGAAGCGGTGGATGACCCACGCGTGACTGCCAAGCTGGATATGACCCCGTATGGCTTTCACGCCATGATATTTGACGGGGAGAACACCAGCTTCGTGGATCCTTACAACAAATTTCATGATGGGTACTACCTGGTGCATTACAAACGCGATGAGATAGAAGCAGCGTCCGGCAGAACCCATTGTGCTGTTGGCAGTGACCAGCATTCTCCCGACATTACCTCGCAGCCCGGGCGGGAGCACACAAGCGGCCAGCGCACAATAAACGGCTACGATCTTCGCACTTACCGCCTCGCCCTTACCTGCGACCATTTCTACGCACAGGCAGCAACCAACCTCGCGAACCCCACCATACTGCAGACACTGAGTATGATGACCACCACTATAAACAGGGTCAACGGCATCTATGAGCGGGAACTTTCTGTCACTATGACCTTTGTAGCTAATGAAGACAGCATTATCTGGACTTCTGCCACCGGCAGCATCAACGGAACAGACCCCTTCAACAATATTGACGGCAGTCCCGGTGCCTGCCTGTCCACTAACCAGCATGTTTGTGATACCCGCATCGGCAGCGAAAACTACGATATAGGGCATGTATTTACTACCGGTGCAGGCGGATTATCGCAGATCGCAGTTGTTTGTAAATTCGGACAAAAGGCGCTCAGCGTCACCGGCCAGTCAGACCCGGTGGGTGATGGCTTTGACGTGGATTATGTAGCCCACGAGATGGGACACGAGTTTGGCGCAGACCATTCGTTCAACGGCCCCGATGGCAATTGCGGCGGCGACAACCTCGCGCCTGATTTCGCCTATGAGCCCGGCAGCGGATCCACTATCATGGCCTATGCCGGCATCTGCAATCCAGACGACCTGCAACCGCACAGTGACGCTTATTTTCACTCGATAGGCCTGGAACAGATACAGAGTTATATAACAACCGCGGGCGATGTCTGCGCGTCAAAATCACCCACCAATAATAAGCTCGTCTCGGTACCCTCTTTCCAGGCATCTTATGCAATACCCTACCTCACCCCATTTGAGCTTATTGTACCTGCTGTTACGGATTCGGCATCAGACACTTCAGTTACCTGGTGCTGGGAACAATGGAACGCCGGCGGCGCCAATGCAGGCCTCTCGCTGCCTGATACGCATGAGTATGGCCCCATATTCCGGTCATATACCCCTGTTAAATCGCCAACAAGAATATTTCCCAAAAACAGCATGGTGCTGTCTGGAGTCTTAAGTAATGCCGGTGTAGAAAATGCTGAAGGCGAAAAGGCGCCCGATGTAGCCCGCTTCCTTACTTTCCAGCTTACGCTGCGTGATGTGCTGGAGGGCAACGGCTGCTTCCTGATTCCCGACGACACCGTTCACCTCGACGCTGTCAATACCGGGCAGGGCTTCAAGGTAACCAGCCAGGGTACTCCTGGCCTGTACTACATAGGCAGCAGCCCTGAGGCCGTTACATGGAATGTAGTAGGAACAAATACGTCACCGATAAACGCGGCAAATGTAGACATATACTTATCCTTAGATGGCGGTAATACCTGGCAATACCATATCGGCACCTTCCCAAACAACGGCTCAGCGGTCGTTACGCTGCCCAACCCGGATACGGACACGCATGCCGCACGCATAAAGGTGAAGGGAAGCGGAAATGTATTCTTTAATGTGAACGATGCAGATTTTACGGTCACGCACAGCCTTGCATCCGACTCTGACATTGTCATTTACCCGGTGCCTACGCATAATGTCCTCCGTATGTTCGGCGGCAACAAAGGCATATTGCAAACCACTATCTGCAACGCCATAGGCCAGTTGGCATGGAAGGGCGAAGTGGACGGAGAAACGGACATCGCAGTTGCCAACTGGGCCCCGGGAATTTATATCGTCCGGATGATCGATGTTATGAACCGCCACACGGTCAGGAAAATCGTGATCGAGTGATAGTCGCAAAAAAACAGGGGCGCAAATTTGCGCCCCTGCCATTCACAAAAAACTGCAATAAATTATTCGATCACGATCTTGCCGCTCATGCTGCCGTTGGCGGTTGCTGCATTCAGCAAGTAAACACCAACAGCTACATTCAGCGATGCATCGATCGGCTGGTTAGTGGCGCCGGAAATCGTTTTCAGAGTTGCACCCGTAATATCCGTAATAGTGATGGTTACTTGTTCATCTTTCGCAGAAGAGAAAACCACTGTAAAATTACTCTTTGCCGGGTTGGGCATCACAGTAAGCTTATTCGCTGCGGTCGCATTGTTAGCTACCCCGGCCGAAATGGGCAGCACAGTAAACAGGAAGTAGGATGATGCAGAGCAGGAAGCATTTGACGTGGTGTAAACAACTGAGTCAGTTCCCGCACTCAGCCCTGTTACAAAACCAGTAGACCAAACGGAAGAAATACTGCTGTTTGTGGTGCTCCACGTGCCACCGGGTACTGTATTGCTCAGCGTTGTGTTGCCGCCTACATAAACACTGCTCAGGCCGGAAATAGTGCCGGCATCTGGCAGCGCATCAACAGAAACAGTTTCTGTGGAAAAAGCGGTACCGCACGAGTTCGTTACAGTATATACGATGGTATCCACACCAGGTGCTAAACCTACGGCAACCTCATATCCGGGCGAGTCGAGAACGGCTACCGAGCCGTTGGTAGTGCTCCATATTCCGCCCGTCATGTCTACACCTACGAAATTGGAAGTCCCCTGGCAGAATTCCGTGAAGTTCATCGAGATCGTTCCCGATGGCGTTCCTACAGTAACGGGCAACGTAGCTACAGCCGTACAGGAAGCATTGCTGACAGAATAACTCGCTATGGCCATGCCGCTCGACAAGCCGGTCACATTGCCGGATGCATCGATCGAGGCATAGGGGTCTATGCTCCAGGTGCCGCCGCTCACGTAATCAGACAAGGTAATACTCGAACCAATGCAAACTATAGCCGCTCCCGATACCATGCCGGGATCCGGTGAAGTGCTAACGGTAACAACAAAAGCGGGAGCCATGCAAACACCAGGGATATTATAAAAAATAGAATCTACACCCGGAGTTTCGCCCCAAACCATACCTGGCACAATAGTATCTGCCATCGCATTTGAGTTGGAGATCGTAAGGAGGCCGCCACCCAATGATTCTGTAAGAACTACCGAAACACCCGTACATAAGCCGCTTGGACCTGAAAGCGCAGGCGGAGCCACTGTACCTACCGACTCGTAAATAGTAAGCATATCGGAAAGCGTACCGTTTGATACCATTATTTTGAAAGAGTCCAGGCCCGTGTAGCCGGTTGCCGATGTGTAAGATATTCCTGCGGGTGTTGTAAGCCCGGCTGTACCATTAGATGTTGCGGAATAGGGTAACCCTGCTACCGATCCATGTATGGGGGCTGTTATCAAGGTCCATGTCTCCATTTCACCTGCATTCACATTTGTGATCGCTGCTTTATCATTAACAGCGAGAGCCGCGCCGGGACATGGATAAACGTATACACCCTTTGCAAAAGCGAAGGCTGGAGTGCTGGTTACCTGTATCGACTTTCTTATGCGATTATTACTTTGATCGGCTATATATATTGTGCCTTCTGCGTCAACAAAAACTCCATGAGGGAAGTTGAACCATATGTTCAGCGCATTGCCGCCGTCCCCGTTGTATCCGTCAGTATAAATACTGCCTGCTACTGTATTGATAATACCGGTCGAGGCATATATTTCCCGGCATGAACAGCTGATGTCGCAGCAATAGATGTTACCATCACCATCGCAGCACATACCCATCACCCATCCTATACCTGCTGCCGTAGCAGGGCCGCCGTCACCGCTGGCGCTTGAGCCATTGCCGGCGATAGTAGTGATCATGTTCGTCGTAGCATTCACCTCGCGGATGACCGTTCCGTTCTGATCAGAAAAGAATACATCACCTGATGGGTTTACACATATGGAGATCGGCGCACTGATCTTCGCCACAGTCGCTGCTCCGCCATCCCCGGTATATCCGGACATTCCCGTTCCGGCGAGGGTAGAGATGATACCTGTGGCCGCGGTCACCTTCCTGATGCAGTTATTTGATTTATCTGCAACGTAAATATTTCCTGCAGCATCTATACAGATACCTTGGGGTATGCTCATCGTCGCTGCCGTAGCTGCACCGCCATCTCCGCTATAGCCACCGGTTGCAGTCCCGGCTACAGTAGTAATGATCCCCGTAGCAGCAGTAACTTTTTTTATCTCGTTGTCCGAGGAAAAATAAAGATTACCTGCAGCGTCTATACACATATATTGCGGATTTAATACCTCATCCGTTGCGGGCACCCCGTCAGCACCGGAAAAGCCGCCCCCGGCTACCGTTGTTATCAGCCCGGTAGCGGCAGATATTTTTCTCACAAGGTGGTTAAAGTCATCAATAAAATAAATGTTCTTAGCTGCGTCAACGCACACGTCCTGGGGCTGGTTCACATCGGTTATATAACCCGCGGAGCCATCTCCGTTAAAACCAGCAATGCCATTGCCAGCCATCGTTACGGTTACTCTCTGTGCCGCAGCATTGCCGGCAACAAGGGATAAAGTAAGGGCAAAAACTGCCAGGGAGAAAATTCTCATATGTACGCTTTTTGAGTGTTTGAAGTAAGGGGTACGGTATATAGACGCTAAATATACAAGATTCGTTGGTTCCTATTAAAAAAATAGTGTCAGCGCTATACAAATTTTATAAATTTAAATATAATGAGTGGTTTTCATTTGGTAGAGACACCAGGATGCAGAATCGCCCTGACTGCGCTATCAATATCCGGATGATCGAACACAAAACCGGCGTTCAATATCTTTTCGGCGCTCACGGTGCAGCTTTTGAGCACTTCGGAGCTCATCTCGCCCAGTAATATTTTCAGCAATGCAGACGGAACATGCAATGGGATCTTGACACCTCCTTTTACTTCTGCTATAGTATGCATCAGTTGCCTGTGAGAAACATGGCCCGGGGCCACAGCATTATAGATGCCAGCCAGCCCGGTATGCTCGATGGCGTAAAGTATAAGCCTGGCCAGATCGTGTATCTCTATCCAGCTTACCACCTGCCCGCCCGACCCCAGTATCGGGGCTATGCCATATGACAACGGGTTTGCCAATTGTGGAAATGCACCGCTCCCCTTCCCCAAAACAATACCAAAGCGCAATACTACCCGCCGTTTGTCCGCACTCAGTTTCTCAGATGATGCTTCCCATTGCCGGCAGGTCTCGCCAAGAAAATCGGTTGCCGGTGATGACGTCTCGGAAAACGATTCGGAATAATGATTATCCGAGCCATAAAACCCTATAGCAGAGGCGGTTATAAGCGCTTTACAATCCGGCGCATAGGCATTCAGATGGGACACCAGGAAATCCGTGCTTTTCACCCGGCTGTCTCTTATCTCTTTCTTTCTTTTCTCCCTCCATCTTTTGTCTGCGATCCCTTCACCCGCCAGGTTCACCATTACATCCAGGCTTTTTATAGCCGCAAGGTCGCAGGCGCCATTTTCGGGATTCCAGTGCGCGTATTGAATATGCTGCTTCTTTCGTTGCTTCCCTACCCGTGTAGTAAATACAACCACTTCATACCCCTTCCTGATCAGCAAAGCTGTAAGATTCCTTCCTACAAAACCGGTACCGCCTGTTATCCCAATCCTTTTCATCTTACAACCGTCTTAAATCACAAATATATAAAATAAAATATTAATTCAACAAGCCGCCTTTATGCTTTAACATTAATTTTTATTTCCTGTACAATAATCAGTCCATCTATGCGTTTTTTTGAAAACCACAATACTCAATGAACAAAACTTTACATAGTAAACTTACTGGGAAACACCTTTACGAACATACGCCCGCAATGGCGCATGCCGCAGAAGAGGGGCATTATGGCTTTGCCCACGAAATGAACATTCTGCGCGAAGCAGCGAAAGATCTGCTGCAACCCCGTCCACAGGCTATTGCCAATATCCTGAAGTTAGCAAAGAACATTTAAAGAACAGCGGCGAAACAAAATTCTGCCGCTTTCCTGGCAGAGACGCAATGCATTGCGTCTCTGCA
>CAINOM010000433.1 GCA_903851455.1 uncultured Bacteroidota bacterium
ATATTGCGCTTAATAAAGCGTATCTTTACTAGGAAGGGTCTTTTAGGGCCGGTCAGCTCACTACCTCACTTTCGAAGCATTCAGCTATTTATCTATTTCTGCCAGGAAAGAAATTTCCGGGTGTACTATTTCGTTACCGCTTTGCTGCTGTTGTGCAGAGTTTTGAACTGAGCGTATGAAAACACTGCCGCAAAATATGCCATTGAACATTCTCCTTGCGGATGATGACCGGGACGACCGTTACTTTTTCGAAAAAGCATTGAAGGAGCTGTCGATGTCAACAAAACTGAAAACGGTAAATGATGGCGCGCAACTGATGGACTATTTGCTGGCAAATGCACACAATCTTCCCGATGTACTTTTCCTGGATAATAATATGCCGCGCAAGAACGGGGCTGAATGTCTTGTAGAAATAAAGAGCGATGAAAGATTAAAAAATATACCCGTGATCATCTGTTCCACGTCTCTGGGTAATGATTTCGCAAATGAACTATACCAGAACGGCGCTCACTATTATCTTCACAAATGCGACTTCCCTGAGTTCATAAAATGTATCCAGATGGCATTAGAGTTCATTGAAAAAAATCCCTACCAGCCAGCCAGAAGTAAATTCATGCTCAACTTGCAGGAGGCATAAACTCAAAACGACCAACATGTTAAAGACAAATACTGGCAGCAGAAACAAGAAATTGCCTGCGCCGAAAGATGCCACTTTTCCTATAGTGGCCATTGGCGCTTCGTCCGGTGGTCTTGAGGCGGTGACTGAACTTTTGCTAAGCCTGTCCCCGAATACGGGCATGGCTTTTATTTTTATTCAGCATCTCAGCCCGGACCATAAAAGTCTACTTGTTTCGCTGCTGGAGAAATCTACAGAGATGGCGGTGCAGGAAATAGAGGATATGGAACTTATGCGGCCTAACAACGTGTACGTGATACCTTACAACAAAGGGATCGAAGTAACGGACGGGCATATACAACTCATTCCGCGACTGAAGAACGGTCCGGCAATGTCGATCGATATTCTTTTTACATCGCTTGCTGAAACACATAAAGAAGATGCTATTGGCATTGTCTTGTCGGGAAATGCATCGGATGGGACACAAGGATTAAAAATGATCAAGCAGGAAGGCGGGATCACGTTTGCGCAAGACAATTCGGCTAAGTATGGTAGTATGCCGGAATCTGCGATCAGTGAGGGTGTGGCTGATTTTATTTTGTCTCCCAGGGAGATCGCTTTGGAATTAGGCCGTATAGGGAAACATGTTATTGCCAGAAGTAAGTCGCCGAAGAAAGCGAACGAGAACACTATCGAAGATGGCAATCCTGATCTGAAGATAATACTCAGGCTACTGCATGAAGTCGTTGGCGTCGACTTCGGCCATTATAAAATGAACACCATCAAGCGGCGTATACTTCGCAGGATGTTCTTTTACAAGTTCAATACGATAAAGCAGTATGTGAAACTCTTAGGAACCAAGGGCGATGAAATAAATGTGCTTTACAATGACCTGTTGATCAATTTTACTGATTTTTTCAGAGATGTTGAAGCATTCCAGTATTTCAAGGATACGTTGTTCCCGAAGCTACTGAAAGGCAAGACGCCGAACGAAACACTGAGAATATGGGTGGCTGCATGCTCTACCGGACAGGAAGCCTACTCAATGGCCATGTTGCTGAGTGAGATACTGGGAGACAAATATTCAGGCAAGCAGGTGCAAATCTTCGCTACCGACCTGAGTGAGCAGGCGATAAGAAAAGCAAGGATAGGAGAATATTCAAAGCAAGAGGTGAGCGGCGTTTCGCCGGCGCGCCTCGCGCGTTTTTTTACAGAGGTCAACGGCAACTACAGGATCACGAAGGCGGTGCGCGATCTGTGTACTTTTGCACCCCATAATATTTTAAGTAATCCGCCTTTTTCCAGGATCGACTTCATCAGTTGCTGTAATCTCTTCATCTATCTTGATGCCGCAATGCAGAAAAAGGCGCTGACCACTTTTCACTATGCTTTAAACGACGGAGGCTCCCTGATGCTGGGAAAATCGGAGAACATGGTGTCTTCGAAACTCTTTTCAAACAAAGACAGGGAAAACAGGATATATACACGAAATGACGGCGTGCGCAGTCTGCCTGACCTGGGCGTGCCCGTGCCACACCCCGGGATAACAATAAGCGAAGACCAAACGGGCAGTAAAAAAATGGATGACGAGCATCTTGTCATGCAGGATTCAACTATAAAATCAATTCTTTTTTCGCGGTATATTCCTGCATATGTTGTGATCAACCGCGCAATGGTGATCGTAGAATTCAAGGGGCCCACGAGCAAGTACCTGCAACACTCCACTGGTAAGGCAACATTGAATATACTCAATATGGCCCGGCCCGAGATAGCGTTTGAACTACTGGACGCTATCAACAAGGCGATACTTTCGAACCTTGAGGTGCGCAAGTCGCATATCGAGATAAAAGGGGACGCTGTATCGCAAACTGTGGCCCTTGATGTGATCCCAATAACAGCAAAAGGAGAAGAACCACTACTGCTTATTGTGTTTACCGAACAGGCGCAGTCGGAATGGTTTGAAGATATTGCAAAAACAGATGACGCACTTCCTCAAGGAAAGGGAGTAACCATTAAAAGGCTGAAAGAAGAGATAGCTGTCGTTCGTGCCGAGCTTAGCTCTATGAGTGAGGAAAAGGAAAGTGCCAATAAAGTACTTCGGGCGGCGCAGGAGGAGATACTGTCGAGTAATGAGGAGTTCCAGTGCATGAATGAGGAGCTTGAAACTTCGAAGGAAGAAATTGAGTCGGCGAACGAAGAGCTGATGACCTCTAACCAGGAGCTGCAAACAAGGAATGACCTGGTTGTTGAGGCATATGATCTTTCTGAGGCGATAGTGGCGACGTTGCATGAGCCGATGCTGATACTCGACAGGAACCTTCGGGTGAAGTCGGCCAACAACGCATTCTATAAAAATTTCCAGGTGCAGCAACAGGACACCGAGGGGAAACTGTTGTATGAGCTGGGCAATCATCAGTGGGATATTCCGCCATTGCGGGAGCTCCTGGAAAATATCATCCCCAAGGAAAGCTTTTTCTATGACTACGAGATCACACACGTATTTCCGCACATTGGCAAGCGGACAATGCTGCTCAATGCACGGCAGATCATTCAGAAGCTGCAGCATGAACAGTTGATTTTACTTGCCTTTACAGATACTACCGAAAGAAACAGAAAAGGAAAAGCGGAGCGGGAAGGGTTGGAGGAGATAATAAATGAGAGAACGGCGGAGCTGAAACAAAGCTACCGAACACTGGAGGAGAAGAACATAAGCCTGGAGAAGATGAATAAGGAACTGGAGACATTCACCTTCTTATCCAGCCATGACCTGCAGGAACCGCTCCGTAAAATAAAGAACTTTTCGTCCATCCTTCTTGATGAAGAGCGGGAGCAACTATCAGCCAACGGGAAGGACTACCTGCTGCGAATGCATGAGACCGCGAAGCGGATGCAGCAGCTGATCGAAGACCTGCTCAGTTACTCCCGGGTGAAGAATACAATGCATAGTTTTGAAAAAACTGACCTGAGGGTAATAGTTGATGAATTGGTAGCAGACTTTAAAGAGGAGCTGCATGAAAAAAAGGCTACGATAAGAACTGGTAAGCTTTGCGATGCAAGTATTATTCCTTTTCAATTCCGGCAATTGATGTTCAACCTGATCAGTAATTCTCTGAAATTTGCGAGCCCTAAAAGGAAGCCGCTGATCGTGTTAAAATGTGCGACAGCAATTGGCAGTAAGCTGGGTAATAAAGACCTGATGCCAGATGTAAATTACTGCCACTTGTCGGTGATCGATAATGGAATAGGCTTTGATCCGCAATACAAAGACCGCATCTTTAATGTATTTGAGCGCCTCCATGAATATGATGAGTACAAGGTTACCGGGATAGGCCTTGCCATTTGCAAGAGGATCGTGGAGAACCATAAGGGTATTATAACGGCGACTGGTAAATTAGATCATGGGGCAACATTTGATATTTATTTTCCCGTGACGATATAATTGCGCTGGTATTCCATTGCTGCTCTTGCCGGGTGTTGCGGATAAAGATGATTTTTAACAACTTTGGCATATGGGATGGGAAAATTTTATCGTTTCTGATAAAGATATCTTACTTGGTAAACATACGATAAAAGGAACAAGAATATCTATAGAGCTTGTTCTGGAATTATTGTCTAATGGCTGGACCGAAGAGATGATATTCGAAAGTTACCCTCGGTTGTCACAAGCTCATTTACAAGCAATATTTTCTTACCTTAAAGATTGTGGGCAGCAAGAGTTATTCTTCCCAAAATTTACCTAATCCAAGTATCAGGATGCTTAGAGAGAAAGGCTTGATGTAAAGAGCATAGCTGCTGATGCCGGGTATAAGTGATAAAGCAGTGATGGAGCTTGCACAACTGGAAAGCCGTACCATCCTGGCATTTGATAAGGATTACGGGGAATTAATTTTTAAGTACGGAATGCCCTCTCCAACTACTGTTATTTTTTTTCGACATAAAGGGCTGCAGCCAGATTTTGCAGGAGCCTTTCTGCTGAAATTACTTCAGGATACCTCAATTTCTTTGATCAATAATTTTACCGTTATCGAAGAAGAAAATATAAGGCAGCGGAGGTATCAGTAGTCCTACTTATTAAACTCTGTCATCGCCTTACCAATCCCCTGTGAAGCGAAGCACTCGATAGCATCTACGCTTTTTAACAGCATGTCTTTTACCAGTGGCACTTCTGTGGGTTTCCATTTGCCGAGGACAAAATCCACCTGGCGGCCTTTGGGGAAATCGCTACCTATGCCGAAGCGCAAGCGGGGGTATTTATCGTTGGTTAGTACCAGTTGAATGTTCTTAAGGCCATTGTGGCCGGCATCGCTGCCGGATGCACGTAAACGCAATGTGCCAAGCGGCAACGCCAGATCATCTACGATCACCAGCATGTTTTCTACCGGTATCTTTTCTTTGTCCAGCCAGTATTTTACGGCCTTGCCACTGAGGTTCATATAGGTAGTGGGCTTTATGACGATAAAGATCTTGCCTTTCCATTTGACCTCGGCTACGAAGGCGTGGCGATCGAGCGTGTAGCTGCCGCCATTTTTAAGAACGAATGTGTCTGCGACCTCAAAGCCAATGTTGTGGCGCGTAGCGTCATATTCGTTGCCAATATTTCCCAGTCCGACAATAAGGAATTTCATGGGTGCAAAGATAATATCCGGATCGTAGTATTAATCACCGCTGTGCTTAATATCTTTCATCAGTTTGAAGGTGAGAAAGCTCAGGACGATAACTGCAATAATGATAGTGGGCCAAAGCCAGTAGTTTTTAGATGGCGTGGCAGCGGGTGGCATGGCTCCGGCAACCCGAGTCAAAGGCCCATAAGAAAGCGTCGGCACAGAAGTGGGAATACTGTCTTTAAAATTATAAAGGTCATATTGCGGTTCGCTGGCGGATCGGTTCCCGGCAAACAGTTGATATGTTTTCCCTTTTTCCAGCCATGCTACAAGGTATTGCGTGTTCTGGCTGGTGGTTACATTTGTCACTTTTAGCGGCGGGTTATCATTGTTGTCGATTTGCAAAATCATGGTTTGCACTTTCTGTTCGTTTAATCCACAGGAAGCTGGTTTGCCAGATGACAAAACAAAGGTCGTTGCCGGATCATTGATCGTGCTGCTGTCTTTTGCATCGTGTATAACGAACACCGTTACGTTCCTGTTATAGAATTTAGAACCCTCTGCCTGCAATGCTATTTTATCTGTAAGACAGGGCAGCGAATTTTTTATGATCACGTATGATATGTGGTTGCTGCTGTCTTTCTGTGTAAATGCGGGACCATCCGCCTAACAGGCGTAACCTGTGCGGTCCCAAAAGGAGCAATAGATGGCTGAAGTAGAAGCACCCACAGCGCCGAGCGAGGGCGTAGTTGAAGCGGTCGCGCCTCCAACGACCACCGAAGTTGACGAACTTGAAAAAGTTCAATCAGGCGAGGACCTGCCGGAAACGGAAACACCGTCAACTGAGGTAGAAGAGCAGCCAGAAGAG
>CAINOM010000434.1 GCA_903851455.1 uncultured Bacteroidota bacterium
ACAGCCCTGATATTTCTTAGTTCTAACTCTTTAAGCAACGCGTATTCGTATACAGATTCAAGCAAACCCGGTCCCATTTCTTTATGAACGCAAATACACGCGTCAAGTATTTGCGTGCTAAGGTTATTTAGCTTGTCCCTATCGTGCATTTATGCAAATTAATAACTACCCTTTGCGTTCTTTATTTGTCGACTAACGAGGTAAATACCTTTGCGTCTCAGCGCCTTAGCGGTTCAACTACTTTTTTTTAGATTCAATATGCTCCAGTCGGTCTTTTCAGCAACTATCGTATTAGACAAATGCCCAAGCCCGGTTATCTCCATTTCCACAACATCGCCATCCTGCAGCCACTGTTCTTTATAGTCGGGATTGCTGAGTTTGCCGGTTCCGTTCAGTTCCAGGAAGCAACCTGTACCTACTGTACCACTGCCTATAACATCGCCGGGCAATATATCTGCACCATAGGCGCAACGCTCTATGATCTCGGCAAACGTCCAGTCCATGTCTCCCATATTCCCTTCGCTTACCTGCACACCGTTTACCTTACAGGTCATTTTCAAATTGTATGCGTTGCCTGTATGGCCCGGCTTAGCGGCAATTTTGTATGCCTCCAGCTCATCAGGTGTTACCAGCATAGGTCCTATCACGGTACTGAAATCCTTGCCTTTTGCCGGGCCCAGGTTCAGCAGCATCTCTTCCATCTGCAGTGTGCGCGCGCTCATGTCGTTCATGATCATGTAGCCGCCTATATATTCATCAGCTTCTGCTGCCTTTATGTTCCTTCCTTTTTTGCAAATCACTACAGCTGCCTCCAGTTCAAAATCCAGTTTCTTGAAATGATCCGGCATACACGGTATAGGCCCGGGGCCCTGGATGGCATTATGGTTGGTAAAGTAAAATATCGGATATTGATCAAACTCGGGTATCATCTCCACCTTACGATTGCGACGGGCTGCTGCCACGTGCTGCCGGAAGGCATAGCCATCCCTGCATGATGTAGGGTGCGGCACGGGGGCAATAATATTTGCTCCCTTGATCGCAAAACCCTGGACCTTGTTCACTCCCGATTTTATCTCGGCTTCTGTTTTACGCATATCTTCAATGCTGTCTTCCCAGAATTCAAGCAGCTCTTCCATACTATCCGGCAATAAGACATTTGCATCATGCACATCATAGAGCTTATCGTTTATGCAAAAGGCAAGTTGCTCACTGCCATCATGTAAATAGGTTACTAGTTTCATTAAGATCTGTTTTGGCGGCAAAATTAACCTAATAACTTTATCCTCATTATAGTTTCCGCAAAGACTTTATCTCGGTTTTTTTCATATTCGCACATTTATTGCAGTTTTTTGACTTTTGATTTTTTACTTTTGACATTCGAAATGGTTACTTACGAACAGATTTTTGAGAACAACAAGAAATGGGTGGCTGAAATGACCGCCCGTGATGCCAATTTTTTTGAAAAGCTGGCCGGCGATCAAACACCAGACTATTTTTACATAGGCTGCTCAGACAGCCGCGTACCGGCCAATGAGATCATGGGCCTGGAGCCGGGCGATGTATTCGTGCACCGCAACGTGGCCAACCTTGTCAACAATACAGACCTCAATGTTATGTCCGCCATCAACTTTGCGGTAAAGCATCTGAATGTGAAGCACATCATTGTTTGCGGGCATTATGACTGCGGCGGCGTGAAAGCTGCCATGATACCAAAAGATATGGGCCTGCTCAATCCCTGGCTCCGCACCATACGCGATGTATATCGCCTGCACCACCGCGAACTGGATGCCATAAAGGATACGAGACTTCGTTACAACCGTTTAGTAGAGCTAAATGTAAGGGAACAGGCTACTAACGTGATCAAAACCGCCAATGTGCAGAAGAGCTATCAAAAAAATGGCTACCCCATTGTGCACGGCTGGGTCTTCGATCTGCATACAGGTGTGCTGATCGATCTCAACATTAACTTCAAAGGCATCCTTAAAGAAATACAGGAGATATATGACCTCACCGGTATGGCCTCGGAGTATAATGAAGATGGCGAATAACGCAGCATGCTTGTCACCAAACTATGAAACTGCCGGCTATCCCATACAAGATCGTACGCAGGGATCTGCCAGGCCATTGTATTCTGATAAAAGGCCGGATGCTGGGAATGGAAACCGTAGGTCCGCTGATATTGCTACCTGTCGCCATTACGCTCCTGCTGCTGATCGGGCCAAGACACGGCATTATATATGCTGTTGTATGTGCTATTGCATTGTTAGCCTTGCCATTTATATGCCGGTTTCGTATAGAGATATCGCCACGGTCTTTAAAACTCCGGATAAAGTACCTGGGCATTGTTAAGGAATCTATCGAAGTGCCGCTTGACAAAGTGCTCATTAAGCACAATGGCTTTCGCGACATCAACGAAGCCCGTTACGAAGACTACTCAAAAAATGAAAAAGACTACCTGGCGCTCGAATATGATAACGGCTGGGACGGCGCTGTGGATTATACTTCGGTCTATTTCAACGGAAAAGAAATTGTTTTCAGCGCGGAG
>CAINOM010000435.1 GCA_903851455.1 uncultured Bacteroidota bacterium
TCTCCTGCGGCGCCGGAAACGGGCAGCAAAGCAATGTAACACATATAGATTCACAGGCAGCAACGTCACCTGTCTTTGATGCAACCCTTGCTAAAGGAGTCGTTACCGACACTGTCGCTTGCCGCAAAGAAGGCAGCCAGACCTACGCGCTATACCTGCCCTCTTACTATACTGCCACCAAACCTTTTCCCTGCATTTATTTCTTTGATGCACATGCCCGCGGTTGCATGCCGGTAAGTGCATACAAAGACATTGCTGAAAAATATGGGTTCGTATTGATCGGCTCCAACGTTTCTCAAAACGGCACGCCATGGGAAGTGACCAATGCCGGAGTAAACATATTGATGGCAGATACGCGAACGCGCCTGAACATAGACTCAAAACGCATTTATACGGCTGGCTTCTCAGGTGGCGCACGCGTGGCATGTTCTATTGCACTAACGGATGGCGGTATAGCAGGTGTAATAGGCAGCGCCGCCGGTTTCCCCCGTGCAGATCCTCCATTTCAAAACAAGTTCGACTACTTCGGCATCATCGGCGACTATGATTTTAACTTTATGGAGATGGAGCAACTGGATGTAACGCTGGAGCAAAATGGGTTTACACATCAACTGCTTACCAGCAGCGGCATACATGGCTGGCCCTCTCCCGTAAATTTCCAATCCGCCCTGTTATGGATGCAGGTAAACGCAATAAAAGAACATCTGCAACCAGCGAACGACAGCATGGTGCAATCCTTTAAAAAAAATATCGATAAACGCATAAAAGACGCGGCAACAGCAAGAGAGTGGATAAATGCACACGATCTTCTTTCGGGGGCAATACGTTTGTTCACCGGCCTTATAGATGTATCTGCGTACAACAAACAACTTGCAGAGCTGGACAACAATGCCGGTTATAAAAGCGACATGACCGCACGCAGCGCTCTGCGGCAGGAAGAGCTGGCCCGGCAGCAGGAACTGCAAAAACAATTTCCGGTGCAGAATGAAAAATGGTGGGGCGAAAAAATAAAGGCGCTGCAGCAAAATATACGATCTGCAAAAACGCCGCAGGAGGCGCAGATGCATAAACGCCTGCTAAATTATTTAGGCTTTATCTGTTACATGTATTCAGACCATGCATTAAAGGCCCGGGACGCGGTCAGCGCCACAAAATACCTGGAAATATTTAAGTTCGCAGATCCGCACAATCCCGACTGGCCGTATCTTTCTGCAGTATGTTACATGCTGAAAGGTGACAAGAACGCAGCGATGGCCTCACTCAATGTATCAACCTTCATGGGGTTCAGTGAAGTAGCCAAATTAGAAACCGACCCCGCTTTCGCGAGTATACACGGTGAACCACTCTTCAATGATGCAGTAGAAAAGGCCATGGAAAACCTTAAGAAATAAGACCGGAGCCATTTTCGGCAAAATCCTGCCAGTTGTACTACTTTCGTTGCGTATTTTGCTTATTGCAGATACATCCCAGTTATGTGTAGAATACTTCTTTTACTCCTCGCCTCGTGTTCTTTGAGCAGCGCCAATGCACAGGTATTGCCACAAGAAGCCAGCACGCTAAACTACCGCATCGTAGGCTTTAAATTTCCGCCAAAGCCCGGTGCAACCGGTTACAAAATTGAGGTAGCCGCAGGCACATACAATAACGAAGACTCTTTCCGAAAGAACATCATAAAAACCGTCACCACCAAAACAAATAAGATAACCGCAGACGTGCCCTCGTTCGGCAAAGACTACACCTGGCGTGTCTTGTACAGTCCATCCAATCCAAAGCAGGCGGAGCTACATCATTTCAGCACCGGCTATATTCCGGAACTGGATACCAATGATATTCGCATCCGGACGATCAAGAGGTCGGGAAAATACAAGGATGCCGTCTTCTTCATCGACGGTGTGCGGGCGCTGTACGATATGAGCGGCCGGCCGGTGTGGTACCTCCCGTCTATCAAAGGCGTAAGCGATGAGAATCTCGCCCACATCAGGGATATAAAACTATCATCAAAGAACACGATCACGTTCCTGCTCGACGATGATGCCTACGAAATAAGTTACGACGGAACGATATTATGGAAAACACCGCGCAACGGTACGGTAAGCGGCGATAGTATAGAGCACGTTCATCACGAATTCACACGCCTCGCCAACGGCCACTACATGGTGCTGGGAAAAGAATACATCTACTGGGAACTGCCATCTGCTATCGACACCAATTTATTTCGCTATTTCAATGTGATCTGGGATGGCGAAAAAAAACTGCATTATCAGAAACTTGAATTCGGAACGGTTATAGAATACGATAAGGACGGTAAGGTAGTATGGCAGTGGAAATCTTCCGGGTTCTTCAGGAAAGGTGATCCAAAGCCGGGACTGCAGCGGAAGATAGAGTTATCCGACTCGCACGAAAATTCATTTTATTTTGACGAAAAAACAAAAATGATCTACGTGGGCTTCCGGAATTTAAGCCGCATACTAAAAATAAAGTACCCCGAAGGCACTGTAGTCAATAGTTATAAAAACATCCAGAAGCCTATGCCGGGCGACGCTGGTGGCCTTCTATTCTGCAACCAGCACGCGGCTAAAATTTCAGACAAGGGATATCTCTACGTATTCAACAACAACCTCTGCCAGATAGGTGCGCCGCCAAAGGTCATCATGATGCAGGAACCGGTTACCCCCAACGGCGATCTGAAACGGGTATGGGAAATTGACTGCCCGCTCTTTGGTGTACCTCCCGGCACACAGCTGATGTTTGTGGCCGGTGGAAACGTCATCGAACTGCCAGACCATTCTATTTTCACATCCCTGTATGGAGATGGCTTTAGTAATATTTTTATTGTTGCTGCCGACAGAACACTTCAGTGGAGTGTATCACCTGAGAAATGGAACAAAAATGAAAAAAGATATTTCCCAAAAAGGTATGCTGATATCATGACATATGATGACTACTATTATTTATTTCACGAAAAAGATACTGTTACTATTTCTGAAAAAGATTTAATGCAATACGCAAAAAAATTACATGACGAAATGAGGGACGAGGCAAAATTAAAAGAAGCTGAAAAACCA
>CAINOM010000436.1 GCA_903851455.1 uncultured Bacteroidota bacterium
ATCATCAACAACGAAAACGACTGGAATCGCATGCAGATCCGCTTTTTGGAAAGCCATCATTATTTTACAGAATCTGCCAAACAGTTGCGCAAAGCGAAGAAAGATGAATATATAACAATGGTGAAACAGAGTATTACCGACCAACCAGTTGCAAACAGGATTTCCTGAAATAACAAAGGCCACCCGCTGTCGGATGGCCCAGGAATCTTTCTATAAGTACTTACTAAAATCTTTCTAAACCATTAAAGAAGAAATCACCTTCTATCTTGGCATTCTCATCACTATCAGAACCATGAACCGCATTTTCGCCTATTGATGCAGCATATTTCTTACGAATAGTACCTTCTTCAGCCTGGGCTGGATTTGTGGCTCCTATGAGTTTGCGGAAATCGGCTACGGCATTGTCCTTTTCAAGAATTGCGGCAACAATAGGTCCACTGCTCATGAATTCAGTCAATTCGCCATAAAAAGGCCTGGAAGCATGCACTTCATAGAATTTTTCCGCCTGCTGCCTGCTGATCTGAAGATATTTCATAGCAACAATACGAAAGCCTCCGGCATTTATCATTTGTAAGATATTGCCAATATTACCGGCTTTTACCGCGTCTGGCTTAATCATCGTGAACGTACGATTTGTCATAGGTCGTTTTTTTATTCGCGGCAAAGGTATAGGAATTGCGATGACGCAAAAGTTAAAAAAGTATGAAATAAAGAAAACTTCATTTTTCATTTACCGGCAATTAATACTATTGAGTTTTAACCTTTATCCTCCATTTTTTAACGCCTATACAAAGTAAAAAGTATAAGTATTTAGATAGAAACCGTACTTTTGCACTCCCAAATGAAAAACTCTGTTTATGGAGTTGGATACGGGAGATAGAATGCAGCCGATACAAGACGTATTTCCTTTACTACAGTCACCTAAGAAAGTGTTTATCACTACGCATCACAAGCCCGATGGCGATGCTATAGGGAGTATGCTCGCATTGTATCACTACCTGACGAAAAAAGGTCACCTGGTAACACCTGTTTCGCCGAGTGAGATACCCGACTTCCTTGCCTGGATGCCCGGTACACCTTTCGTGCTTAACTATGAGGAACGTCCCACTGAGTCGGTGGACGCCTTAACCAAAGCCGATCTTATTTTCTGCTTGGACTTTAATGACTTTAGCCGTACGAAGCATATGGAGCAGGCGCTCGCAGATGCAACACAGCCAAAGATATTGATAGACCATCACCTTTTCCCGAAGCCAGTATGGGACTATGGAGTGAGTATACCCGAAAAAAGCAGCACCTGTGAAATGGTGTATGACTTCATAAACCTTTGCGGTGATAATGCGCTGATAGATCTGAATATGGCCGCCTGCCTGTATACCGGCGTGATGACGGATACCGGGTCTTTCAAATTCCCAATTACGACGGCCTCCGTGCATATAATGGTAGCAGACCTGCTGCAACGTGGACTGGATCATACCCGTATACATGAAGAAGTCTACGACTCCTGGAGCGAAAGCCGCATGCGTTTCCTCGGATATGTACTGATCGAAAAAATGGAAGTGTTCCGTAAATACAATTCAGCGCTCATCACGCTTTCGAGGAAAGACCAGAACTTGTTCAAATCGCAAAACGGTGATACTGAGGGATTGGTAAATTACCCGCTGAGCATTTCGGGAATCCGGTTTGCTACGCTTATTACAGAGCGCAGCGACGAGGTAAAACTGTCGTTCAGGAGCAAGGGCGATTTCGATGTGAGCTCGTTTGCAAGGAATTATTTTGACGGGGGAGGCCACTTCAATGCATCCGGGGGGCGCACGAAAACAACTTTTATAGAAACAATAGCATATTTTAAGAAAATTTTGTCGGATATTCACCCCCAATAAAAATTCAAATAGAAATCAAAAAATAAAAATTCAAAATCCCAGTATAAAACAAAAAAGAATAATAAAAATTAAAAACATGATAAAGAGGATTCTCCCAATTGCGATATTAAGCGCAGCAATCATCGGTAACTCAGGATGTAACAGCGGTGGCGATTTTAAGAAAATACACGGCCTTGAGTACAAGATCGTGAAGGATGTAAAAGGCAAGAACGCTAAAATGGGCGACATTGTTGAGTTTAATATTCTCGCGAAGGTGGATACGCTTGACCCGGTAACCAAGAAGATGAATTCTATGGAAGTGGGCAACACCTACAAGCAAGGAAAACCAGGCGTTACCCGCGTTGACGAGGTAAAGCAGCCTGGCCAATTCCAGTCATTGTTCCCGTTATTGTCTGCCGGAGACAGTGCTATTGTGCATATCTCCTGCGACACGATCCTTGCTACGCTTACGCCTGATCAGAGGATGAGGGTTCCATCATGGCTGAAATCAGGCAACAAGATCAATATCACACTTGCCATGGTTTCGGTAAAGTCGAAAGAAGATTTTGAGAAAGAGCAGCAGGCACAGCAGGAGAAAATGCAGGCTGACGCACGCGAGCATGCCGCACAGCAAATGCCAGTAGACGACAAGATGCTCCAGGAGTATTTTGCTAAAAACAACATTAAGGCTCAGAAAACAGCTTCTGGTTTATACTATACCATCCAGAAACCAGGTAGCGGCGAGCAGATAAAGGCAGGCCAGGTAGCGAGCCTGAAGTATACCGGCAAAACACTTGACGGAAAGACTTTCGACTCTAACGTAGATATGGCTGTTGCCCAGAAAAACCATCATGGTGGTGACTTATTGAAATTTACAGTTGGACAAGGCCAGATGATACCAGGTGTTGACGAAGGAACTGCTTTGCTGAAAAAAGGTTCTAAAGCAACGCTCTACCTGCCTTCGCCACTTGCCTACGGAGAGCATAGCCCAAGCCAGGATATCGCTCCGAACGCGATCATGATGTTTGACGTTGAAGTGGTGGAAGTAGCTGATGCACCGCCTCCGGGAGCAATGCCTAAGTCAATGCCAGTGCCAAATCCAAGCAAGTAAAACCTGTTTCACGAACAATTGTAATAACCCCAAAACATACTCAATGAAAAATTTCGGTAAAATAGCCCTTGCATCATCGTTGTTTGTGCTTGGCGCGGGTCAGTCGGCTGATGCACAGCAAAAAACTGCCCCTGCCAAAAAAACCACCACTACAGCGGCGCCTAAAACCATCAGCGGTTTCACAAAACTGAAAAGCGGCCTGCAATACAAAATAGTGAAGCATGGTCAAGGTAAAAAGAAACCTGCCGAGACCGACCATATAGAAATGTATATCCATGTGCGCGTGGGTGACAGTACTACTTTTGACTCCCGTAAAATGTATGGAGAAAAGCCTGTGCCTTACGCTATCGTTGCTCCGAAATTCAAGGGCGATCCGGTGGAAGGTTTTATGCTGATGGTAGCTGGAGACAGCGCTGTGTTCCGTTTGCCGGTTGACTCGCTGATGAAGCAGGGTAACCAGGCTCCTCCCGGAATGAAGGCAGGCCAGACTGTAGAGTGGGACGTGGCTTTAGTGTCTGTAAAAACTGATGCTGAGGAGAAAAAAGATGCTGAGATGAAGAGCAGCCAGCAAAAAGGCATAGATGATAAGGCGCTCCAGGCATATTTCGCAAAGAACAACCTGAAACCGAAAAAGACGGCTTCCGGCATGTACTATATCATCTCTAAAGAAGGTACGGGTGAAAAAATCAAAGTGGGAGAAAGTGCAAGCGTAAACTATACCGGTAAATTGATAGACGGCAAGACGTTCGACTCAAACGAAGATTCGTCATTCCACCACATGGAGCCTTTTGTTGTAGAAGTAGGTAAAGGCCGCGTGATCAAAGGTTGGGACGAAGGGCTTCAACTGTTGAATAAAGGCGCAAAAGCGACCTTCTTTATTCCTTCTGGCCTGGCATATGGACCACAGGAAAGAAACCCGATACCAGCGAATGCCGTTCTTATTTTTGAAGTAACGCTTAATGATATTAAGACTGCCGAGGAAGTACAAAATGAAGCAAAGG
>CAINOM010000437.1 GCA_903851455.1 uncultured Bacteroidota bacterium
CGGCTTACAGAAGAAGAAATTGATTTTTTAAGGGACATGAATCAATTTCAGATAGAGGGCAGATATCCTGATTATAAAAACCTGCTTTATAATACTTACAAGTCTGAAAAGACAAAAGTAATACTTGACAAAGTAAATACGATGCGACTATGTTTACTCAACAAACTGTGATCAATCACTTGAAGAAGTTGGCGGCTGAAATAAAAGAATCAGGTATACACCTGAACAGGATGGTCTTATTTGGATCGTACTCGAAAAATGAGCAGAATAAATGGAGCGATATTGATGTTGCGTTAGTGGCAGATGAATTTAATGGAATAGGGTATGAAGATGTTCATCTTGTTGCCAAGGTATTGAGGAAGTATGACGCGATGAACCTGCAGCCGCACACCTATAACACTAAAGATTTTTCGAAGGAAATTGATCCTTTCGTAGGGGAGATATTAAAAACAGGAATTGAGATATAGTCTATGAAGCAAGTGAGCAAGGGCTGGTGGAAACCTCAGCCCTTACTCTTTTCAACTTAGATCATCTGGTTCTTTTTCTTTCGTTTTAAGTATCTGTCTATAACAACAAGTAGTGTAATCGTCATAGCATAAGCAAAAAGCCATAAACTAATGTCATAACCCGGAAAATACCGGAATGCCAGCTGCAACGAAAAACTGCATAGTATGACTGCTGAAAGAATAAGTGGTTTTAGCGGAAATTTATATTTGTTCAGGTCAAACCGTTGATTGACAAATATGGCCGTCATAAACGGGTTGTACAACAGAAAGAAAAGGCAAACTACGATCATCTGTCCAAGGTCTATGGGAAGCATGTCTAAAAATACTAAAAGGCCCGGTTAAATATATCTGCTTGTGATTTCATGCAAATCCACCCGCCATTTTCCCTATTTTTACACCCCAATGCGGAGCAAACTCATCTTATTATTGCTATTGCCTGTGCTGCTTATGGTAGCAGGGTGCCATGTCTATAGCTTTTCCGGAGCTACTATTGAGGGTAAAACACTGAATATCCACCAGCTGGAGAACAAAGCACGTAATGTTGAGCCAAGCCTTGCCTCTACACTTACGGACAAGCTGCGCAGCCGCATCCTTTCGCAGACGGGCCTTTCGCCGGTAAATAAGGATGATGCCGACTACGATATGAGTGGGGATATCACCGCCTACGAGGTTACCGTTACTGGCGCTACCAATGTGCAGGTTGCGTCGAAAAACCGGCTTACGCTGAGCGTAAAGATCACGTTTAAGAACCGCCTCAACGAAAAAGCCAATTTCAGCCAGACCTTCACCCGTTTTTCCGATTTTGACGCCTCCCAGATATTGGACAACGTAAAGGCGGCATTAATAGACGATATAGGAAATCAGCTGGCCGATGATATTTTCAACAAAGCTTTCGTAAATTGGTAGCCGGTTCCGGAATGACAGATCAATCTCCCATACAATATATATCCGGCTTGCTGGACGCACCTGCTTCCATCACGGTTGCTGACAATGCCGGCATAAAGGCATGGCAGGACGCCTATCCTTACTTCATACCCATCCGGTATGCTGCCGCGGTAGAAAGTGTTAAGTTGGAAGGGCTTTCACCTAAAGTTATGAGCGGCATACAGCCGTACCTGGGCAACTGGATGCTGTTTTGCGATTTCATAGATGCCGCAAGGACAGAACCGGCAATTGTAACGTTAGAAACGAAAAAAGTCAAGACTGAGGAGCCTGCTCCTAAAGAAAAGGCTGAGATAACAGAGCCGCCTGCAGCAAGTGCCGTCGCTGACGCTCCGCAACCTGTGGTAAAAGTGAGCGAAGAGTTTTTGCATTTGATAAGAGAAGATGCAGCCGAGCCGGTAGTTACTGTTGAATCAAAAGAGGACGCCAGCCCGGCAGCGCACAGCGAAGCAGCTGAAGAACATGAAATAGAAGATATTCCCGCAGGGGAGGAAACCTCAGGCGCCGCAGACGAATTAATTTCTGCCGTATATACCCAGGATTACTTCCTGCAGCAGGGAGAGCGGGTATCAGATGCCATCCCGGAAGAAATTACAGCCCCAAAAGCAAATACGCATGTCGATGATATTGACAAATCGTTGATGGTAATGATGAGTTTCTCTGAGTGGCTGCAGCATTTTAAGAGTACTGCCAAAAAACAGGAAGAGGAAAGGAAGGACCAGAAAGCCCTCAAAACCATGTGGCAAAAAGAGAAGTTAGCCGCGGCACTGGAAGAAGAAAACGAGGAAATACCCGAAAATGTGTTCGAGATGGCGGTCAATTCCATCACCAAAGAAGACGGCCTCGCCAGTGAATCACTTGCCGAAATATATATTAAGCAGGCTAAATATGACAAGGCTATAGAGATGTATAAAAAATTAAGTTTGCGAAATCCTCAAAAAAACGCTTACTTTGCCCGCAAAATAGAGGCAGTTTTAAAGGAAAAACAATCATGATATCTATCGTAATTATACTAATATTATTGGCCTGTGTGGCATTGGCATTCTTTATTCTTATACAGAACCCAAAGGGTGGTGGCCTCACTGGTAGCTTCGGCAGCATGAGCTCGCAGGTTATGGGCGTAAAGCAGAGCAGTGATGTTATGGAAAAAGGCACATGGGGTCTCATCGGTGCCATCGGTTTCCTGTGTATCGTTTCTGTTGCATTGTTCCAGAAACCAGAAGGTCCTGCTAAGGGCAATACTGCCGCACCGCAGTCTTCTGCTCCTGCAAAGAAGAAATAATCTCCTGCAAGAAAATATCTTAGAGACGTCCTGTATAAAACGGGACGTTTCTCTTTTTGTTTCTTAGCGTAAGCGAATTGAATTTCCGTAGGCCCGGTCGGTTGCAGTGATAGCACTGCTTTAAGATGTCTTTATTTCCCCGGCTTCTCTTTCTTCCTCACCACCACCCATTCATCGATATTTACCGTAAATGGCATATTCCCTATTTTTACGATAGCGCGCTTATTGCTTAGCTCCGTAAGTGTGCCTACCTGGTGGTTGGTTTTATTCCTTACCAGTTCGCCCACCTTCGGCTTGCCTCCTATTGTGTCATAGTTTTTATCGGCTTTCTTAGCCGCCGCCGCATTGGTGGCCACCTGCTTTTTTCGAAACAGCACACTCTCGGCGGCATTGATCACTTCTTGTTTATTCTCCGTTTTCTTCCAGTCGTGTATGATCTGTTTGAATTTGCGTTCGGTGTCGCGTAGATAATCCAGCTCCTCTTTTTTTATCGTGTTCTGAAGCCGTATCGTCTCATGTTGCTGCCTCAGTTTTTCCCGGTCGGTTACTTCTTCATAGTGCTTCTTCAGGCGCTCATTTTCTTTTATCAGCTTGTCCAGTTCCTTTTCCTTGCCAGATAGTTTTACAGACTGTTGCTCGGTATGGTGCAGCATCTTATCCAGCTTGAAATGTTCACGTGCTGTAAGTTGCTTTGCCCGTTCTATCACCGGCGCGGGCAGGCCGCTGCGTTGCGCTATGGCAAAGGTGTAAGAGCTGCCGGGCTTGCCTATCGTCAATCGATACAATGGTTCTAATCTTTCTTCATCAAATGCCATCGCACCATTAAATATTCCGCGCACTTTGCCGGCCATCACCTTCAGGTTCAGGTAGTGGGTGGTAATAATGCCGAGTGCATGCTTCGCCGCCAGGTCTTCTACTATAGCCTCTGCAAAAGCCCCGCCCAGGTCGGGGTCTGAGCCACTGCCCAGCTCGTCTATGAAGAACAGCGTTTTGCCATTCGCAAAATCCATGAAGTACTTCATGTGCTGCAGATGTGCGCTATACGTGCTCAGCTCATGCTCTATAGATTGCGTATCACCTATCTGCACCATCAACTGGCGGAAGATGCCTATCTCCGA